>MHBG01000099.1 GCA_001804785.1 Lentisphaerae bacterium GWF2_45_14 | reverse complement strand
ATTATACGCCGCGTCCGCTCATCAAAACCATTGTTAAAGTTGTCGCACCGAAAATCGGACATAAGGTTTATGACGGCGCGGTAGGATCCGCAGGCTTTTTATGCGAAGCTTTTGAGTATCTTAAAAACAGTAAGTCATTGACGACAAAAGACGCCGAGACTTTGCAGAAAAACACTTTCTTCGGGAAAGAAAAAAAGGCTTTGGCCTACATTATCGGAATCATGAACATGATACTGCACGGGGTCGAGGCTCCGAATATCGTACATACGAATACCCTCGCCGAGAATCTTTCCGACATTCAGGAAAAAGACCGCTATGACATAATCATTGCCAACCCTCCATTCGGGGGAAAGGAACGCGCCGAAGTCCAGCAGAATTTTCCGATCAAGACAGGGGAAACGGCATTCCTCTTCCTTCAGCACTTCATCAAGATTCTAAAAGCAGGCGGACGGGCGGGGGTCGTTATCAAGAATACCTTTTTATCCAATACAGACAATGCCTCGGTGAGCCTGCGGAAGTTGCTGCTCGAAAGCTGTTCTCTTCACACCGTGCTTGACTTGCCGGGGGGGACATTTACCGGGGCCGGAGTTAAAACGGTAGTGCTCTTTTTTGAAAAGGGCGAATCGACCCGGAAAGTCTGGTTCTATCAGCTTAATCTTGACCGGAATCTCGGAAAGACCAATCCCCTGAATGAAGATGACCTTGTTGAGTTTGTGGAATTGCAGAAGACAAAAGCCGACAGTGAAAACTCATGGATGGTCAACATTGCCGACGTAGATACGGCTACCTACGACCTGTCTGTAAAAAATCCGCATAAAAAGGATGAGTCGCGAGTAAGAAGTCCGGCGGAGATATTAAACGAGATGTCCTCGTTGGATAAAGAGAGCGCGAAAATACTGGAAAGCATCCGGGCACTGATATGACTCCAAAATGCAAAAACGAAAACCCCAAGCTCCCTCCCGAATGGGAAATAAAAAAACTGGGGGAAGTCTGTGAAGTATTGGATAAATTCAGAAAGCCAATTACCAAAAAAGATAGAGTAGCAGGTAAAATCCCTTATTATGGTGCTACTGGATTACTTGACTATGTTTCGGCATGTATATTTGATGAGCAACTTGTTTTACTTGGAGAAGATGGCGCAAAATGGGGCACATGTGAGAGTTCCGCATATATTATTGAGGGGAAATCGTGGGTTAATAATCATGCCCATGTTTTACGGCCTAATAGGAACTTAATTAACGATAAGTGGTTGGTTCATAATCTGAATTATCAAGACTTAAGGCCATATATTTCTGGAATGACTGTTCCTAAATTAAATCAAGCAAATATGTTATTAATTCCGATTCCCTTGCCGCCGCTTCCCGAACAGAAACGCATTGTCGCCATTCTTGACGAGGTTTTTGCCGCCATTGGCAAAGCTAAAGAAAACGCCGAAAAGAACCTCGCCAATGCCCGCGAACTCTTTGAAAGCTATCTGCATAATGTCTTTGCAAATCCAGGAAAGGACTGGAAGAAAAAGAGACTGTGGGAAGTACTTGATATGCCGCCTCAAAATGGCTGGTCTCCACCTGCGGCAAATCACTCCGATACGGGAACGCCAGTTCTGACGTTATCGTCTGTTACTGGATTTTGCTTCAGACCGGACAAGGTCAAATTTACATCAGCTGTTACTGATTCCAGCAAAAAATATTGGGTTCATAATGGCGACCTTCTTATCACCCGCAGCAATACACCAGAACTGGTTGGACATGTAGCTATTGCCTCAGAAATTAACAGGCCTACAATCTACCCTGACCTAATCATGCGAATGACACCAACGTTTGACCTAGCAACAACCGACTTTCTATATTTTCAAATGCGAGCTCCGGCCCTGAGGGCGGAAATTAAGGGAAAAGCGCATGGGGCTAATCCGACTATGAAAAAGATTAGCAATAGCGATGTAAAAACGCTTCCAATCGTGATCCCACCACTTGCCAAGCAGTGTACAATTGTCGAAGTGCTCAAAGATTTGACAGCCAAAACTCAAAATCTTGAATCTGTTTATCAACAAAAGGTAGCCTCGCTTGACGAACTGAAAAAATCTATATTGGACAAAGCATTCAGGGGAGAACTTTAAATATGAGCAATATCAAGTTATTTGAACAAAAACAGGTTCGCCGGGTGTGGCATGAAGAAGCCTGGTGGTTTGTTATTACAGACGTTATAGCAGCGCTGACGGACTCAGTCAACCCTTCCGGTTATCTTAAAGATATGCGTCGTCGTGATTCTGAACTGGGCATGCTTTTCAAAGGAGGGGGGCAAATTGCCACCCCCCTTGCGCTGAAGATAGAAACCGCCGGCGGCCCTCAAAAACTTTTGTGCTGGAATACGGAAGGGCTTCTGCGCCTGATCCAGTCCATACCGTCCCCGAAGGCCGAACCATTCAAACGCTGGCTGGCAAAAGTGGGATATGAACGGCTGCAGGAAATCGAGGATCCCGAAATAGCGTCAAAGCGTATGCGGGAGATTTATAAAGCCAAAGGTTATTCCGACGAGTGGATTGAAAAACGGATGCGCGGAATAGCCGTCAGGGATGAACTCACGGAGGAATGGAAGAAGCGCGGAGTCAAGGAACAGAAAGAATATTCCATACTCACCGCCGAGATCAGCAAGGCGACATTCGGCATGACGCCGTCCGAATATAAAGAATTCAAAGAACTGGATAAGCCGACGGAAAATCTGCGAGACCATATGACTGACCTTGAATTGATTTTCACGATGCTGGGCGAAGCGTCAACTACCGAAATCGCCCGGAAAAAAGACGCCAAAGGTTTTCCCGAAAATAAGAAAGCCGCATTTGAAGGCGGAACAATAGCAGGAAACGCCAGGAAAGAGCTGGAAGCTAAATCCGGCACAAAAGTTTCAACAAAGGAAAATTACAAAGAACTGCCGGAACTAAAGCGCAAGGCGTTAAAACGGTCAAAGGGGGCAATGGATAATGAATGAAGCCGATACCAGAGCGGAGTTGGTAGATCCCCGGTTGAAAGCCGCCGGATGGGGCGTAGTCGAAGACTCAAAAATCCTCCGGGAATATAAAATAACGCTTGGAAAAATCCAGACAGGCGAAAGTGAGCGCGCTAAACCGTTGATCGCAGATTATGTTCTGGTTTATAAAAGCCGCAAGCTCGCCGTCATCGAAGCCAAAAGCGATGAACTGGATGTGGCTGAAGGCGTCGCCCAGGCTAAAAACTATGCTTCAATGCTGAAACTTGATTACACTTACGCCACCAACGGCAATCAGATATATGCCATAAATATGAAGACAGGGCATGAAGGATTGACCGCTTCTTTTCCGACTCCGCCCGAACTCTGGAACACCAGTTTTTCCGAACAGAATCAATGGCAGAACGCTTTTAACGCTATCCCATTCGAGGACATCGGCGGAACAAAAAGCATGCGGTATTATCAGGAGATAGCCGTCAATAAGGCAATGGATGCCGTTGCCGGAGAAAAACAGCGGATACTTCTTACGCTTGCAACTGGAACAGGAAAAACTTTTATCGCTTTCCAGATCGCATGGAAACTTTTTCAAACCCGTTGGAATTTGAGGAGAGACGCTTCGCGCAGACCCCGCATCCTCTTTCTGGCTGACCGCAATATCCTCGCCGACCAGGCATTCAACGCATTTTCCGCTTTTCCGGAAGACGCGCTTGCCCGCATCAGGCCTGATGAAATTAAGAAAAAAGGCAGAGTCCCGACCAACGGAAGCATTTTTTTCACTATATTCCAGACTTTTATGAGCGGCACGGATAAAGACGGCAAACCCGCCCCGTACTTCGGGGAATATCCTCCTGATTATTTTGACTTTATTATCATAGACGAATGCCATCGCGGCGGCGCGAACGATGAAAGCAACTGGCGCGGTATTCTGGAATACTTTAAACCCGCCGTCCAGCTCGGCCTGACCGCCACTCCCAAGCGAAAGGACAATGTCGATACCTATCGCTATTTCGGCGAACCTGTATATATATATTCGCTCAAAGAAGGGATCAATGATGGGTTTCTGACTCCTTTCAAGGTAAAACGCATCCAAACGACAATAGATGATTATATATATGTGTCGGATGACCAGGTTATAGAAGGCGAAGTGGAAGCTGGAAAGATTTACATGGAAGCAGACTTTAACCGCATCATAGAAATCAAGGAACGTGAAGCAAAACGTGTACAAATAGTCCTTTCGGAAATAAATCAGAACGAGAAAACTATAGTCTTTTGTGCCACTCAGGAACATGCAGCCGCAATACGCGATCTTATCAATCAGTACAAAGACTCCAGCAATCCCAATTATTGTGTCAGAGTAACCGCCAACGACAATGCGCTTGGTGAACAATTCCTGCGGGAGTTTCAGGATAACGAAAAAACAATTCCCACAATCCTTACCACATCGCAAAAACTTTCCACCGGTGTGGATGCCCGTAATATCCGCAACATCGTTCTTTTTCGCCCGATCAATTCCATAATCGAGTTTAAACAGATAGTAGGTCGCGGCACACGCCTTTTTGAGGGTAAGGATTATTTTACGATTTACGATTTTGTAGATGCTTATCACCACTTTTCCGACCCGGAATGGGATGGAGAACCTGTTGCCGATGATCCCTGTTCTAAATGCGGCAACGATCCATGTACCTGTGTTAAGGAACCGCCTGCACCTTGCCCGGAATGCGGAAAGAGTCCCTGTGTCTGTGAGAAATTGCCCCCAGTTCCCTGCCATATTTGTGGACAAAGTCCCTGTATTTGCATTAAAAAGGTGAAAATAAAACTCCGGGATGGCAAGGAACGGGAAATCCAGCATATGGTTGCAACCTCCTTCTGGAGTCCTGACGGAACGCCTGTTTCCGCTGAAGAATTCCTGCAAAATCTTTTCGGGGTACTCCCTGATTTCTTCAAAAGCGAAAAAGAACTTCGTGAAATTTGGTCTGCTCCATCTACAAGGAAGCTCCTTCTAGGTCGGCTGGCCGATGCCGGCTACGGCAAAGATGAATTGAGCAGGCTTCAAAAACTCATCAATGCCGAAAAAAGTGATTTATTTGATGTCCTTGAATATATTTCTTTTGCTGTTAAACCCATCACCCGTGAGCAAAGAGTAAATATTGCAAAACCGTTAATTTTAGAAAACCTCAATGAAAAACAGAAAGAATTTCTGGAATATATACTTTCCAAATACGTCGAAAGCGGGGTAGATGAATTAGATCAGGAAAAACTTCCCCGACTGCTTGAGTTGAAATATCATACACTTCAAGATGCTTCTGAAATATTAGGAGATAAAAAGCTGATCAGGGAAATGTTTATTGGATTCCAGAAACGTTTGTATGAATATGTAGCATGAGGCAATAATAAGCCGTTTGTATGAAAATTGAACTTATATTGAGTCCGATAGGACATTTGCGGATTGAAGAGACTCTGAGTGCTGATGCGTGGGAACTGTCCGACAAAAACGTAGCGTCGCTGACAGAACAATTTGCCCTCGGAAGCGGCAATGCGCTGTTTGCTCTCCTCAAGGAAGAACTCCCCGGCGGAATGCCCGCGTCGTTCCTCTATTTCCGAAAGCTCGCCAGAGAATTCATGACCAGGCTTTGTCATGCGCCCGAACCGCCGGACAAGGACCTTTCAAAACTTTTCGACAGCATAAGGCCGGACTTGCCGTTCTTCGGTTTCGAAGCACTCGAAGCGCCCCCGATGCGCGGAGCGGAATACATCAATGCCGAAGTTCTGCTTTTATGCTGGAAAGAACTCGAACAAAGAGCGCTGTCGGATTTGAATGAGTTTTCCAAACCTTTCGGAGAATGGCTGCGGAATCTAAATCCCGCATGGAAACAAGTCGGCAAGGTGAGTTTCCATCTAGCTGAAAATAAACAGGATAAGACTGGTGATCACCCGTTCGCATTCATGGCGACATTTATTCATCGTCTCTCGGAAAACGACAAGCCAAAGCACCTTCCGCTCGGCTCGGCGTTGAAGGCGTATGCAAATGACCGGAACGCGCTTCTCGCCCTTCTCAAGCCGGTTCAGGCGGCGGGCGAACGCAGCAAGCTTATCGGAGATATGGTGCAGAGCCGGGAGATTTTCACGCCTCAGGCATGGACGGCGCGTTCAGCATATACATTTCTCAAGGACATTCCATCGATAGAAGAGAGCGGTGTAATCGTTCGTATTGCCAATATTTGGAAAACATCAAAACCTTCAAAAGTTCAGGTCTCGGTAAATATTGACTTGAAAAAGGGGCAGAAGCTCGGGATCAACGCACTGCTCGACTTCTCATTCAGGACAAGTCTGAACGGCATGGAATTGACCAAAGAAGAGTTGCAGGAACTTTTCGATTCGGACGGCGGACTTGTCCGTATAAAAGGTCAGTGGGTGGAAGCCGAGCCGGAAAAAATCAGGCAGCTTCTTGAACAATGGGAGGATGCCGGACGCGCAGCCGATGCCGGATTTTCGTTCATGCAGGGGCTGCGGCTGATTGCCGGCGCGCGTTTGCGCGAAACGGGAGCAAGTTTACCGGAAATAGACCGGGAATATTGTTCTGTAAACGCGTCCGGAGAACTTGAAAAACTTCTTGAAGAACTTGAAAGTCCGTCGGGTATCCCTCTGCCGGAACTCTCGAATGCATTGTCTAAGACATTGCGCCCGTACCAGTTGGATGGAGTGAAGTGGCTCTGGCGCATGACGGAGCTGGGCTTCGGCGGCTGTCTCGCTGACGACATGGGCTTGGGCAAAACGCTTCAGGTGCTGACTCTGCTCAGCCTCTTAAAGAAGCGTGGCGACACAGCGAATGCTCCGGCGCTGTTGGTCGTCCCCGCGTCGCTCCTGAAAAACTGGGAAAAAGAGACCGCAAAATTTACTCCCGAACTGCGTTTCGGAATCCTGCATCCAATGGCTATGAGCAGCAATGAACTTGCTGATCTTGAAAATAAAACGGAAACCTTTTTGGGTAATTTCGATGTCGTAGCGACAACCTACGGAATGCTTCTACGTCTGGAGAAATTGCGTAAAATAAATTGGACGGCATTAATTGTTGACGAGGCACAGGCGATCAAGAATCCTCAGTCGAAACAGAGCAAGGCTGTACGCTCTTTGCAAAGTTCACGGCGGCTGGCACTTACCGGAACGCCTGTCGAAAATAAATTGACCGATTTGTGGAGCATCTTCGATTTCATAAGCCCTGGACTCCTCGGAAATATTACCCATTTTAAAGACTTTGTAAAAAAGCTGAATTCCGAAGGCATCGTAAATTATTCCCCGTTGCGCCGCCTTACAAAGCCCTATATAATGCGCCGTTTGAAGACCGACAGAAGCATAATTTCCGATCTTCCCGACAAAACGGAAATGAAAGTTTACTGCCAACTGGCGAAGCCGCAGGCTATTCTTTATCAGCAGGCCGTTCGCAATATGGCTAAAGAACTTAAGGAAGCCGACGATATTCAGAGAAAGGGCCTTATCTTCAAATACCTTATGATGTTTAAACAGATATGTAACCATCCCGCACACTTCGACGGAAGCGGCGATTTCAACCCGGAATCAGGCGGCAAATTTTTACGCATATCTGAAATAGTCGAAGAGATCAGTTCCCGACAGGAAAAGGCTCTCGTATTTACCCAATTTAAAGAGATGACCGAACCGCTCCACGAGTACCTTGCGAAGCTCTTTGGACGCCCCGGTCTGATACTTCACGGCGGGACTTCCATAAAGCAGCGGCAGATTCTCGTAGAGCAGTTCCAAAGCGAATCCGGGCCGCCATATTTTGTATTGTCTTTAAAGGCCGCCGGCACAGGGCTCAACCTCACAGCGGCGAACCATGTCATCCACTTCGACCGCTGGTGGAACCCGGCTGTCGAAAATCAGGCCACCGACCGCGCGTTTCGTATCGGACAGCATCGCAACGTACTGGCTCACAAGTTTATATGCAAGGGAACAGTGGAGGAGAAAATAGACATTCTTATTGATGAAAAGAAAGACCTTGCCGATTCATTGCTCAGCGAAGGAGCTGAAAAACTTCTTACGAATATGAACAATGACGAGCTTTTAAAATTTGTGGAACTGGATGTAAATTCCATATTATAAATTTAACGGAGAAAAAAGATGGGACGTTGGAGCGGAGACTATTACGGCTTTCCTGAGTATGTTACGGTCGCGGAACGCAAAAAACAGGCACAGCAGAAAGTCAAAAAACTTTCAGAAAAAGGCGAGAAACTTTCACCCGTCGTCATCGAAGGCCGCACGATAGCCAAAACATTCTGGGGCAAAGCCTGGTGCGACAATATCGAATCCTATCACGATTACGAAAGTCGCCTGCCGCGCGGACGCAGTTATGTTCGCAACGGCGCTGTAATCGATCTGCAAATCGAAAAGGGCAAAATAAATGCCCGGGTCATGGGCTCGGAACTCTATGAGATCAAAATCACGATCGCGGAACTCCCAAAGGAAAAGTGGGAAAAAATAAAAAAGGAATGCGCCGGGAAAATAGCTTCATTGATAGATCTGATCCAGGGAAAACTCTCTCCGGAAATAATCGCGCTTCTTTGCCGAAAAGAAGAAGGCCTCTTCCCGTCGCCTAAAGAAATAAAGCTCATCTGCAACTGTCCCGACTGGGCGGATTTATGCAAACATCTCGCTGCGGTACTATATGGAGTAGGCGCGCGCTTGGACAAAGAACCGGAACTCTTTTTCCTCTTACGCGGCGTCGATCAGAATGAACTCTTCAGCGCGGACTTTGCCGACAATCTAGCATCCATATCCGATAAGGCTTCCGATATTGCGGATGCCGACCTGAGCGGCGTATTCGGAATTGAACTCGATGCTCTTGACGATGACGCTGTTACAATTCCGAAAGTCCCTGCCAAACGCAAGCCTGCGGCTAAAAAAGCGAAAAAGAAAGTTGCAGCTATCAAGCCTGTAAAAAAGACCGTCAAAAAAACAAAAGCGAAGAAACAGACAAAGACGAAAAAGTAAGCCTGTAAAAGAATGGGAGATAAGATGAAAGAAGAGAAACGATTCTCATTGACAGTGCCGGATTCCGGGGACTATATCAGCGATGTCCGGCGTATTCTGGCATCCGCCAGGCAAGAGGCTTATAAAACAGTAAATACATTGATGGTTGAAGGTAGTGGCTCAGTGGAGCGGTGAATAGGCTTAAAAGTCACTGAGCTATAAAAAATCGCTATAAAAAATCCTGAAAATTTTCAAGATAGGCATTTGCAAAAAGAAATTGGCGTTTTATATTTCTTGTATTGCATATATTATACAATACAACCAGAGGATGGAAAGATGCAGAGAAAAAAAGAAAAAGATCAGGCGGACAGCGCTTCGCAAACTGCGCCTGCCGTGAAAGGTTCGCTGACGGAAGTCCGCAAGACTTGCGGAAAAAAAAGATGCCGCAAATGCGCGTCGGGCGAAAGGCATCCGGCATGGCTTTTCATGTATCGTCTCGACGGGAAGGCGCATTCGATGCATGTTCCGAAAAGTATGGTTCCGCTGCTGGAAAAGGCATTGGAAAAGGGACGGGACATGGAGCGCCGGATGGTCGAGAACGGCATTGCGTTGATCCGGGACCGGAAGGCAAAATGATTTCGCTCGCGCAACCGCATATCAAAGATGACTTTACGGCGATGATGCATTGGAAACGCCTCTATGAATATGAGCATGAGGCGCGTCTTTTGCTGGAAGCGGAAAAAATCGTCCTCGACGTGATGCCTGAAAAATGTTCATGCGGAAGCACCTTGTGCCTAAATGGTTACGAGGAGAGTTCAGTGATGGATTACATTCAGGGAAGAACCGTTGTGAAGATATTCTACCGCCGGAAAGGGAAATGCGCAGCCTGCGGAAAACGTTACGTTTCACCGCTCGGCGAGGCCGCGCCGAGCGCCTTTTATACCAATAAACTGCTGGCCCATGCGGCTGTCGAACACTATATTCTGGGACACTCCATGGGTGAAGTTTCCGCGAAACTGAACGCTTCCGAATCGGCGCTGTTCAATGCGTTTCATCTTTATGCCGAACAACTTACGCCTTTCATTGACGAACTCATCGTACACTACAGGCAGTCGCAGATCAAGCACGCCGACGAGACAGGCTGGAAATGCGACGGGGTCAACGGCTACGCGTGGCTCTTCACAAATTCCTCCGTAGCAGTGCACTGTTTTGCACACACCAGGAGCCAGTCGGTCGTCGATAAGATATTCGGAGACAAGAAGTTGCCCGGAGTGCTTTGCGTCGACAGCTATGCCGGATACAATCATGTCAAATGCAAAGTGCAGTATTGCTACGCGCACCTGAAACGGACAGTTGACGACCTTAAAAAAGAGTTCCAGTACGATGCGGAAGTGCTTGGATTCGTGAATGTTCTATCGCCGCTTCTTGGGCAGGCGATGGGGCTTCGCGGAAAAAAACTTGACACCGCCGGCTTCCTCGCAGAAGCCCACGCAATTAAAGAAAGAATTCTTCAGGCAGTTAACGCCGAAGCCAATCATCCGGGCATTCAGAAAATTCAGAACATCTTCAGGGAAAACGAATTAAAACTCTTCCACTGGGCGGAATCCCCGGATGTTCCGGCAGACAATAATTTCGCGGAACGCGACCTCAGAAAAACCGTTATCGCCAGAAAAATCAGTTACGGTTCGCAGTCGGAACGCGGACGGAAAACCCGGAGCGTCTTGATGTCGATACTTCATACCGCTCAGAAAAACGGACGCGACCCGGCAACGGCTTTTGAAAAAATTCTCAGAGAACTTCAATCCGGAAACCGTTCCGGTCTGCTGAACTTGCTCCTCTGACCATCTCCCCGCTCCACTGAGCCATTACTTACAGCTTTTGATTTTCCGCTTATCTCTATGAAAAACTATTGAAATCGCAGTCAAAATCTGTAGATTATCAAGGTTGTTTTTTCAAAAGAGAGCTGGGAGCAATGAAGAAAGATAAGTGCCCATTTTGTGGGAGAAAAGGTCGGCGCGAATGTCCTGCGCAGAATGCTGTAATATGTTCCGAATGTTGCGGGACAAAAAGAATATCCGATATATCCTGTTCTCCTGAATGTTCATATAACATTTTCGGATTGCACGCAATCGAAGCATTCCGTACCGTTGATAAGAAATTTTCTAACATTATTCTGCTCTCTTGCATGCTAGAAAAAGGGTTCCTGAGCCAGGAAGAAATCCAGAAACTCCGGGCTGATATTCCTGAAGATGAATCTTTTTTTGCAGAGATGTACAGTCTGAAGATGATGAGGCTCTTCCGAGACAAACAGTCCAATGACAAGACGACTTTTGAAATATGGCAGTCTGATGGCTTTGACGGTTTGACGCATGACGAAGCATGTATGCTCGGATTCAAGAAAAACGCAATGCCAACGGTCATAGAATTCCAGAGAAATATTGACTGCAATTTTGTTGAATGCATTGACCTTTTCGCCCCCGAACGCGAGGTGTTTCTTCTCCTGGATCCGATGATAGTAAGCGCAGGTATCCGCGCTATACACGAACGCTCTGTTGGCTGGAACATTATCCGTCATTTGCCAGGCTGGGGTGCGGTGGACAAATACTGTCCGGACTTACCGCAGAAGAAAATCTTCAATATTCGGTAGGCATATATGAAAAAAAACGGCATTTAACCGGGGCAAAGAAAATTCTAACGATTACTTCTTCTTTTTCCCAGAGCAGGAACCTTCTGTGCTTCTGCTGATGAGACACAAACAGATTATATCATGAGAGCGCCTTTTCTATTTTGTTCAATGATTTTTCGAGATTCATAGTAATTTCAATAAATTTCTCAAGCATCTCATCCTGCTTTTTTTTCTCTAATTTTCCTGAGTTGGAAACTGAAGTTAATGGTTTATATGTATCTACTATAGTAGCGTTATTCGTGCTTGAGTCTATGTTTATGTTTATATTTATCCTATTGGTCCGATTGTGTGCAAATTTATTTCTTATGCCGATAATCTTTTGTAGGTCATCCAAGTCTTTTTTATTTATTAATTTTGATCCTAGCCATTTCTCTTTCTCGCTGATAGACTTGAATACTTTAATTTTTTGGCCTAAGCCGAGAACATCATTACTTAAAAGAATTTCATTGAAGAAATCTTCTTTATTTTTATCAATTTTCAGGTATAAGCATATTATCCGATTTATTTGATGTTCAATATAATTTGTTCTATCCACGACAAAACCTATTTTCATTTGGTCTTCCGTATAGTTGGGTACCAACTGAGATTTTTTTTGATCTTGCGAATTCACAATGTTTTCTCCTATTATAATTTTCAGCTATTATAGACTGCCGCCATGCAAAATATAATACAATGTTGAAAGAATGTAAGCGTTTCCATTGAGGCAGAATGGATTTGAAATTAAGACTGTTAGTTTTTTGAGCTGGATGCTATGCAAGCGCTATTCTCGAAACGGGGAAAATAGAGAATTTCATGGAAAGTATTGGCTTCAAAGATGTTATAAATATTTCAGACAGGTGTACCCTCGGTAGACCCCTTCAGAGAATAGAGGGCGAACAGAGAGGCCGCGAAGCGGCTTTTAATGTTGGTTTATTCTCCGATGAGGCTGATTTTAGGTACAAAATGGGGGGGCGGAGGGTATTTGCGAGGGAAAAGTATGGCGGAGCATGCCACTTTAAAAGCGAAACACTCTCTATTTTGTAAGTACTTGATAATATGATATATAGCAGGGTGTGAAATTTCTTGATAAAAATTTCACCCCCCTGAAATTTTTAAAAGCCATTGCACCCCTGTAACGAGGGTTTCTTGCATAGTATCTGCTTTATTTTTG
>MHBG01000098.1 GCA_001804785.1 Lentisphaerae bacterium GWF2_45_14 | reverse complement strand
ATTCATTCGACTCCCTCGGTAGAATATATGCAGAGAGACCCACAAAGCCGGTTATCTTTACCTGTCCTTCACATAAAGTTCCATTCCCCAATAGCTACCCTACATCCTATGCCCCAGGGATAAGAACTTCATATGAAGTTCCTGTGATAAACGGAATCAAAAAGGGAAGAATTGAAATGGTGAAAAAACCCTCAAACAAGGCGTGGCTCAATGAATGGCAGTATTCTGACGGCACAGACCCCGCTTACCCTTCAACTGTAATCAATGAAGGAAACATAATCCCGGGCCACGCGAATAACTTTTTTGGTATGCGGCATTTCGGAAGCGGCAATATCCTCTTTTTCGACGGACATGCAGCATGGACTCCATTCAAAGACGTAATGTCGCCAAGCGTAGGAAACTACGTCGGAATTTTTGATACATACAGGTAATTAAAGACTTAAAAATATAAACAGAAGGGATTCTCAATATGGATCAAGTGAAGGGTTTTTCTAACAAAATCGCCGGAATAACTGTCCTTACACTGCTTTTGTTCGCCACATCGTGTACGCTCGAAAAGCAGTCCACGACCCAGGAAGAAAGCAAAGCCGCAGCATTCGAGCCCGATGCCGGAGGGCTTTCCGTTGATCTCTCTCATTCTGGGAAAACACAGTACCAGACCTGCGGAGAAAATCTTGTAAAAAACGGAAGTTTTGAAACACTTGCTGCCAATTCAGTAAACCCAGAAGGCTGGCGCAGTTCCTTGTGGGTTTATACCCATGACAAAAGCGAACGCGAAGCGCTTCTGCCCAAATTGCAAAATTTTCCTGCACGAAACATCAGCTCTGAAAAAAGTGCGGATGGGAAAAACAGCATAAGAATCTTCTGTCCGGAAACGGCGGCTCTGGTGCGAAACGGGCCGAAACCTGATTTTTCAAACAGCTTTTCCACAATTATCAAAGTCTCTGACGATATCGCTTCAAAAAAACTGCTGCTGAAATTTAAATATATCACAAAAAGCTTTAAAGTGCCGGGCACCAATAATTTCGGGGCACTCGTGGCTTTCCGCGGCAAAGGATTGGACGATAAATATATATATCAGCCCTTCAGCATGACGCCCGAATGGAAGACCGCGGAACTTCCGTTTCTTCTTCCAGCGGGGACAACGTCCCTGGATATTCAGTTCCGGCTTTACGGCTGCGGAGAGGCATTCGTGGATGACGTCTCTCTTTACCCCGTAGCGGCGGATGAAGGAGTCTCGATAAAACTTTTACCCATGTCCTACATTGACAATACATTCACTCTTTCTGCCGGTCAGCCCGGAATAATTATGTTTGCCTGCAAAAACGAAAAAGATATAAAGCCTAAAAAGCCGTTCGCTTTTCTCGAACTGCCCCAGGAAATAAAATGCCTAGACTCAACGAAGCTTTGTAAAATAGTCGATGTTGAGAATAGTCCCGGCAAGGTCCTTTATAAGATCGATCTTAACAGACTGAAAAGCGATTTCGGCAAGGATGCTTATAAAACGTGGAACTCCATAAATCTTCTTCTGAAGCCTGAAGTCGCATCTTCCGATACGGCCTATATCGGGCGTTACTGGTACCAGGACGGCGATTACAAGACTTCGCCCATGTCTTTCAATATCAAGGTCATTCCTGAAATAAAAGGATCAAGGCCTTCGCTTTTCAAGACGGGAACGATGTTTGCGCGTGAAAACGATTTTACCAAAGAAGGATCTATTTCCGAAATTGCCGATTTTTATGAAAAAAGCGGATTCAACACCGTCCATTCCGGATCATCCCCCGAATTTTCAGCAATTATGAAAAATAAGGGGATAGAGCGTTATCTTCAGCCATTTTGGCTCTGCAACGGTTACCGTATCGGACAGGATAAAAAACCTGATGGCGCAAAGTTCATCCGCCCGGACGGTACTCCGTTCGTTGATGCCGGAATGGACGCTATCTGTCCCATGGAAGTTTATACAAAAGGCACATACTATACGGGAAAGGTCGTTCCCGCTCTGCGCAAAATAATTGTCGAAGAAAAAAGGGCCGATTCCATAATGCCCAACTGGGAGCCTTATTACTATGACTTCAAAGGTTGTTTCTGCCCGAGATGTAAAGAGGAATTTATGAAATTCGGCAACCTTTCCAAAGAAGACGTGGAAAAGGTAACACCGGCTGAACTTATGATGAAATATAAGGATAAATGGATAAGATTCAGAAGCATCCAGCATGGGAAAATGATGGCGGTTTTCGAGGAAACCATAAATGCACTGGGTAAAGAAGCCGGTGTGGATTCCCACTTTATACCTGAAATAGCGTGGAGTCAGCTTATCGAATCGAAAGATAAACATTTTGCACAGTACGACCCGCTGGATTATATTGACAAGCTTCCGCAGGTCGAGCCATGGGGTCCATATATTTTCCATTCAGCATCAAAGCCTTATGAATACAATACGGGCGTTCATCTTATTACATTTGAAGCTGCGCGCGAAATAAAGGAATTTGTCGCAAGGCATGTCAAGGATCCGGCAAAAAGACCAAAACTCACTGCCTTTCCCCACGGCCTGCAATGTGAAGACTGGGTTACAGAGCCGGAGGCCATAGCCTTTGAGAATATCCTCTTTTTCCTGAACGGATGGGAAGGTTCCACGGTATACTATTTTCCTCGCGGTTACGACGCCCGCTACTGGCAGGCGCTTGCCTCGGCAAATACTGTAATTTCAAAATTCGAGAATTTTGTATTTAAAGGTAAAAAAATCGAAGGCGCGGAAGTTATAAATAAAAGTCCGATGCCAGAGGTCAATATTCCCGAGTACTGGAGTGAAGGCGGAAATTTCCTCGAGAAACTGCCGGGACTCAAAAGTAACAAGTCTTTGCTCAGGGTTGTTCAATATGAGCTTGACGGCAAAAGGCTTATCGCAGTCGGCAATTTCTGGGAAAAAGGCGAATTATTTTTTACCCTTAAAATAAAGGCTCTTCCAGAAGGAAAATATGTTCTTCGCGAACCTCTCTATAAGCGGACCTATACAAATAATAAAGGAAATGCAGCTCTTTCATCTGAAGATATTGCCAATGGCATAACTCTTCATGCCGGGGCCCTGAGGTGGGTGTTTTTCGTTCTTGAGCCATTTGACAAGAATATGGTATATGGTGATATCGTGACTCAGGAGCAGATGCAAAGTCTTTTAAATAAAAGAGTTCCGGATATAGATAATCTTATTAAATGGGAAAAGAATTATCGCTCTTCATCGGAAAGCGATGATAAACTGCCGGACTATTCCGCAATTAAAGAAATGGAAAAAGGAAGTCTTGCATGCCGCATAGAAAAATCGGATAATAAAATCCGCGTTGTCCTCAGCGCTCCGGGGTCCGTCCTGAGCATAAACCCCGCAAACGGAGCCAAAATATCAAGTTGGAAACTTGACGGGAAGGAGATTGTCTGCCAGGATAAAGATGCTGGACTTTCCACCGACGCGTTCTGGTGGCCCGCAAAAGCTTCCAGCAGAATAACTTCCCCGTATGAGTTTGCCGGTCAGGATATTTCCGCCAAATCGGTATCCGTTAAATTCAAAAAACTTATAAGTGAAAGTGACTGCGTCCCTCTTGCCGGAATGACAATTCTTAAAACCATTTCTCTCTCCGAAGACGGGAAAAAGAATGAAGTATCATCATGCATCATAAATGATTCAGGCTCAGAGAAAAACTTTTCATTCCGTTATCACAATATGATCTCGTATCTCGAACAGCTTAACGGCTCATCGGGAACTGCGGCTATGAAAAACAAGGATAATCCAGTCGTCTTCAAACGGCAGTATATGATAAAACTTTTCCGCCTTGCCGCAGAGCCCGACAAGGACTTGGAAAGCTGTTTTCCAATGGACAATATTTCGGTGATAAGTGCGGGCGATGTTCTTTTCGAGTCTCCCAATTTTCCATTTGGCATATCATTTGATGTACGGAATGAAGGTAATCTCTATTCCTATATATTCTGGGATTCTGGCAAACAGAACTGTTCGACCTTCGAGCCCCTCTTCAAAAAAGTCAAACTGGCTCCAGGCAAATCATGGACGGCCTCTAGCGCCTGGACCATGATAACGAACTGACATTGGGGACTGCAAGCCGTATCTAACGGTATTTACTTTGCGGTCGTGGCTGGCGGCGCCGCGGGAGCTTTAGCAGCATCTTCTGCCTTCTTGGCATCTTCTGCCGCCTTCTTGGCCGCGTCAGCAGCCTTTTTGGCTTCCGCCACTTTCTTTGCTTCTGCTGCCTTTTTAGCCGCTTCTGCTGCTTTCTTCTTTTTCTCGGCTTCTGCGGCCTTTTTCTTTTCCTCTTTGCGCTTTGCTTCGATCTTCTCTACTTCGGCAAGTTTAATCAATGCGATGTACCCGAGTTGCTTTTTCATGGTGCCGGGGAGATCTCTATACTTTATAAACTTTGCGCCAGCGGGCCAAGTTATATCTATTCCTTTCGGAGTAACGCTGATTACCTTCGCGTTATTATAAATTTTGCCGTCGACGGTTTCGATTGTGACGGTAGATTTTTCGATGAGCTCTTTAGCTTCTTTAATTTCCTCCTTGAGCCCATCCCTGAGTTTTTCGTATGCAAGTTCTTCTTTAAGTTCGGCCTGCCTCTTTTCTTCGACGGCCTTTTTCTCGGCGTCTTCTATCGCTTTTTTAGCTTCTGCTTCTGCCGCCTTTTTCTCTGCGGCAATCCTTTTAGCGTCTTCCGCTTTTTTCTTTCTCTCTTCTGCTGCCTTTTTAGCGTCTTCCGCTTTTTTCTTTTTCAATTCGGCTGCTTTTATGGCATTCGCTTTTTTTCTCTTCTCTTCTGCAATCTTTTTTTCCTCTGCTACCTTTTTATTTTGTTCTATGAGAATTTTTTCCGCGGCCTCTTTTTTCTTATAGTCAATATAGCTGTAGATGTTGTAGGGAATCACGGTGATAGCGGAAAACCCCAAAATTCCAATAAGTACCCATATGTGGATTGGCTTTTTAGGGCGCGTCTGCTGATTTTCCGGGCTGACGTTATCTTCTTCCATATCCGGACTCCTTTATTTGAGAGGACTTTTTCTTACAAAGAATAGCTTCTTTATGGAGCTGAGTCAAGGCACGTCTGCTGTTTGAGTTAATATTTTTTCTTTGACGCTAAACCCTACCTGTAGAAAAGCATAACAATCCAGGAGATATAGATAATGAAAAATTCCTCACGCCTTGCGCTATTTGACGGCGCAGAAATAGTCTTCACGCAATGCGACGCGGCGGAAAAATCCCCTCTCCCCGTCGAATTTACCGTGCTTAAATACGGGATAAACGAGTTCACAAAAGAAGGACAGAGAGGCTCATTCGTGTTTAGTGAGGCCGATGCGGATACAGTGATAAGCGAATTCGAATCACGTGGACGGGACATCGTGATAGACTACGAGCATCAGAGCATCAGCGGCAGTCCCGCCCCCGCGGCGGGCTGGGTCGAAAAACTTTACAAGAGCGCAGAAGGTCTCTGCGTGAGGGTAAAATACTGGACCCGAAAGGCTTCCGAATTCCTAGGCAGCGGCGAATACCGTTACTTTTCTCCGGTGCTTCAGTTCTCAAGACGTGCCAGAAGCGTTACAGCCCTCCATTCAATAGCTCTGACAAACCATCCGGCGTTGCACAACAATCCCGCACTTGTGGCGGACGACTCAGCCGCCGAAGAAGATTTGTCTTCACATAACAACAACAGTATGAAAGGATCAGAAATGAACGAACTCTTCCAAATTCTCAAACTGGAAGCATTCGCGGATTCTTCGAAAGAACAGGCCGTCCTCAAAATAAAAGAGGCCGTAGAGTCGCTTGTCCGGATCAGCGGGGAACTCAATAAGTTTCTGGAGCTTAACGATCTGGAATCGCTCTCCGAAGCGTCTGAAAAAATTCGGAAGAATTCCGCAGAAATTACGAAGCTCAAAGCTTCAGAGGCTGTGAAAAAAGCCTTTTCCGATGGAAAACTTAGCGTCCAACTTAAAAAATGGGCTGAGGACTTTGCCGGAAAAGACCTTGAAGCATTTTCGTGCTGGACTACTTCAGCTCCCGTGATCGTTCCTGCGAACAAAACAATCGAAGGTATTTCTCCGGCGGAGGAGGAAAATACACCCGACCCCGAAAAAGCAAAAATATTCCGCAATCTCGGAATCGACACAAAAAACATGAAAGGAAATTGATATGACAGCTCTCTCTCAGAATAGAACAACCGCCGAACGCGTCCCCAGGTGTCGGCTTTATCCTATCCTCGACAGCGAAATAATCTACGCCGGAGGAATGGTGCAGCTCAATACATCTACGGGCGAAGCCGATATGGCCTCCGATACGGCCTCAAGGCTCGTAGTAGGCATCGCCGAAAGCTATGTCGATAACAGTGCCGACGGAGAAAACGCCGAGGTCAAAACCGGCTGTTTCCTCTTCGAAAACGATGCGACAAACCCCGTCACCATCGCTAGCATAGGTTCAGCCTGTTTCGTGAAGGACGACAATACCGTCTGCGCGACTGCCGGCTCCACCAATAAAAACGTGGCAGGAACAGTCTTCGACGTAACCGGCGACGGCGTATGGGTCGAAATATCATCATACATAGCAGCTTCTTCCTGAACAAGATAAATAACAAGCAATAAGGAGAATATATAATTATGGACATAAACAGGAAACAGATGGACAGCCTTTTCGAAGGGTTCGGCAAGCAGTTTCAGACCGGCCTTGAAATGGCTCCCGATTCATGGAGCCGCTTCTCTGGCATCGTACCCTCGAGCACAAGTTCGAACATCTATCCATTCATCGAACAGTTCGGCGGTATGCGCGAATGGAGCGGGGACAGGCACATAAAGAGCTTTGCCTCAAACAAGTTCGAGGTGGTGAATAAGACCTACGAGGATACTATCGCCATTTCCAGAAACGATATCGAGGACGATCAATACGGCATCTACGGTTCGCTCATAGCGCAGATGGGCCTCAATGCAGCGAAACTCTGGAACGATCTCTGCTACGAAACACTTGTTACAAATTCCAAGTGGCTGGATGGAAAAACCTTCTTTGCTACCGACCACAAGTACGGCGGCAACACGATCGCCAACAAGGTGACCGGCGCGCTGAGCTCCGAGACCTTCAATACCGCCTATCAGACGATGATGGAGTATAAGGGCCACAGCGGCAAGTCGTTGGGAGTTGTGCCGAATCTTCTGATAGTCGGCCCCAAACTAAGGACGACCGCATGGGGAATCGTCAAGAACGAGTTCTCATACACAGCCGCCGACAAGGTGCAGGTAAAGAATGTCAATGAAAGCCTCGTGGACCTTCTTATCGCGCCGGAACTTTTCGGTGACTACGACGATTACTGGTTCCTCGCCTCAACAAAGGGAGTAATCAAGCCGGTAATGGTGCAGCAGCGTCAGATGCCAAAGCTCACGAAGCTCGACAATGACGGCGATGAAAACGTCTTCATGCGCAAAGAGTTCATCTACGGGACCGATGCACGCGGAGCGGCTTTCATGAGCATGCCGCATCTTATCTACGCGGGTATTCTCTGATAACCCTTGATGGGTTGGCGCGCCCCGCTTTTTGTCACGGGGCGCGCCTTTTTTTCAACATCAAAATGGAGAACGACTTATGGATAAAGTAACGGATATCGTAAAAACCCCCTCGGCGTTGCTCGAATGGACCGCTGCAAGTCTCGAGACTTATGACGGCTGGACCGTTTATAAATTCTACGGTTCCGACTTCAGGAAGGTTCTGAGTTTCATTCCGGAAGCGTCGCTGCCCGCGGCAGTAGTGATGTATAAGGGGTCAAACTATGACGAGGATGTACCGATAAGGACTTCCGATATTTCTGTCATTCTCGTAGCTGAAGATGTTTCAGGGATTGCTACGGCAACGGAAAGCGTCCTGCCGCTCCTTCAGAAAGCACTCGAACTCATTGACCATGAAATGTATGACACCGTCCTCTTCAAAGCGGCTTCCGACAGAATGCAGGAAAGCTCTCTTCAGGGCATAGCCGTCTGTGAAATAATTTTCAAAGCTGAAGACTATTAAAAATAAGGAAAAAAAATGGCTGAAAGAATATCAGGTTTGATAGGTACGTTCTTCGGTATCCCCATCGGGAAAAGGAGGAATAAAAGAATATCTGGGAATTTAAAAGGCTTTCCCTCAGGGACTTCTGAAGACTTCGAAAGCGGAATATTTTCACTTATGAATTCCAGAGGCTCAAAAATAACCGCCCCTTCCATAAACGCCATATTGGCAAGTGCTGACACGGGAACCCCTTGCGAACAGGCGGCATTGTTCCAGTCCGTACTTGAAAAGGAACCGGTAATGGCTGCACATATTCAGACACGTCAGCTCGCAGTCCTTTCCTGCGACTGGCAGATACGCCCCGCAACCGCCGCTTCCTTTGAAAGCGCTTCCGCAAAGGCCGCCGAAATATCAGCCATTCTGAAAAAAGCAGGAATATACAAGCTTCTGAAGCACCTTCTCGACGCACTCGCCACGGGTTATTCCGGCAGCGCCGTAATCTGGGAGGAAGGCGGCGCGGGAATCCGCGAATTCAAGTATATTCATCCATGCGCGTGGAGTTTCGATCTTTCCGGGAAAACCATTTTTTCGTCATCCGACGGCTCTGTATCGTCGCTCGAAGAATACCACCCTGCGCAGTTTATTTTCCATACGCATCAGACGATGCCAGGGCTTCCCTGCCGCGGCGGGCTGCTCCGCTCCCTGATATGGCTTTACTTCTTCAAGCACTATGCGTTACGTGACAGGGCACGCTTCCTTGAACGCTTCGGAATACCTTTCCTCGTCGCAAAAATCAAAAAGGACGATTTCGAAAATGTCGAGAGCCGCAGCCAGATACTTTCATCGCTTTCGAGGATGGGCAGCGACGGTGTGGGCGTGACCACCGAAGGCTCCGATATAAATATACTCGGGCCGCAGGGCGGGCCGGGCAGTACCGCATTCCAGGAATGGATGGACTATATCGATGATATTTCGGCGCTCGCTATTCTCGGGCAGACAGCTTCTAGCGGAAATGCTTCGGGCTTCAGCAAGGGGCAGATCCAGGAAAATGTGCGTCAGGACCTCATTGAAGCGGACTGCCGCGCCCTTATGGAAACTATTAATAATTCACTTGTCAAATCGCTTGAGACATTTCTCTACGGGACCTCGGGCGAAGTCGAATTCGTGATGAAGTACGAACCGGACGCCGACCTCGAAAAGAAGGCTTCTGTGATGAGGAATGTCGCGGAAAGTCTCAAGGTATTCAAAGAATCGGGACTTGAAGTCGATATCGAATATGTCAAGAGCACGTTCGGTATCCCGTTTCTGGAGAATGAATTAACCTAGTAGACTGCTTCTTCGATCATCTCTTCCGTTATCGGGCCGCGCCGGAGGATTTTAAAAGTTTCTCCGGCGACTTCGATAACGGTTGATGCCATCGCCCCTTCGGGCAGTTGGCCCGCGTCTATTACGATATCGGGTTTGCCGTCGAGCTGTGAAAGGGCGTCCTCGACATTCATTGCGTTGGGCTTTCCTGACAGATTAGCGCTTGTCGCCGAAAGCGCGAAACCAATCATTTCCATAAACTTGAGAACGAAAGGGTGATCTGGAATACGAAAGCCCATTTTTCCGCCGCTTCTGTTCGGGACAATTATTGTTACGGGCCCCGGACAGAATGCGGCGCTTATCTTTTCCGCAAGCGGTGAAAGTATTGCGCCCGTGGCCTTTAGTTCATCGATATCTTTTACGAAAATCTGCATCGGCTTGGAAAAATCCCTGTCCTTCATAGAATATATTTTATCGATAGCGCTTTTGTCGGAGCTTTTGCACGCCAGCCCGTAAACGGTCTCGGTTGGTATGAGTACTACAGCTCCGGGACACGCAGAGAAAAGTTCCGCGCAAGACGCCGCGAGTTTTGCTATATTATCATTGTCGAGCTTGAGTATTTTCATAATATGTGAGACTTTATATCATCAAAGGAGTATTTACAATGGATGATTTTATGAAGGCGGCTCTCGACGAGGCACATAAAGGCCTCAACGAAGGCGGGATACCCATCGGTTCGGTAATCGTCTATAAAGGGAAAATAATAGGCCGCGGACACAACAGGCGCGTACAAAAAAAAAGCGCAATACTCCACGGCGAAATGGATGCTCTTGAAAACGCCGGACGGCTTTCGGCGAAAGTCTACCGCGAATGCGTTTTATATACCACTCTCTCGCCATGTCCCATGTGCTCCGGGGCGATAATCCTTTACGGGATACCGGAAGTCGTTATCGGTGAAAACGTGAACTTCATGGGCGAGGAAGAATTGCTCAAGTCGAGGGGCGTAAAAATTACAGTCCTTCAAGACTCCGAATGTATTTCCATAATGAGCAATTTCATCAAGGAAAAGCCCGAACTTTGGAACGAAGACATCGGAGAATAGAAATCAATGGTTTGCGCTTAGTCCCTAAGCTGAAGTACTTTTAAATCAAAGATAGGTGTAAAAACTCCGCATAATCATATAACATTTCTGCACGGATTACAAGCTCCGAAATAGGCTTCATCCGGGGTAATATCGCCCAGTACAGTATGAAGTCTTCGCGAATTATAGAAGTTCACCTTTTTTCTTGTTTTTAGGTTTACTACTGTCCAGTAAAAATCAGAACATGAAAGAGCGGCCCAGCTTAAAGATAAACCCGCGAACATGATTGAAAAAATTGTCATGGGAAAAATCAATAAGTGGTATACCGAAGTGTG
>MHBG01000097.1 GCA_001804785.1 Lentisphaerae bacterium GWF2_45_14 | reverse complement strand
TTAGCTCTAAGTGTTGCACTTCATTATTGAACCCGGGCGGACTTAAAATACCAGCCGGTCACGTAATCCAGCAAACCAGCGTTGTCAGCCACAGCGGCGACAACATCCATCTCCGCACGCTGCGTAGGTGACTGCAGTTTAGCCCCAACGAACGGCGGGTTGCCCAGGATATAACTGCATTTCTCCGGCGGCAGCACAGCGCGCCAGTCAGAAGTTAGCGCATTGCCGCAGACTATGGTGGGGCTTTTCTTTAGCGGCAGGCGTACCAGGTACGCGCCAAAAGTGTCGCTAACCAGCCGGTTCATTTGGTGGTCCATCAGCCACATAGCCACCTCGGCTATGCGCACCGGCCATTCGGCCATTTCTATGCCGTAAAAAGCGTCCACATCCACCAGCGACAGGTGGGTAATATCTATTACCTGCTGTTCCTCACCCAGTAGGTCCTTGAGCAGCTCCAGCTCCAACAGGCGGATCTCCCGGTAGGCAATAACAAGGAAGTTGCCGCAGCCGCAGGCCGGGTCGAAGAAGGTGAGCCCCGCCAGCTTGGCCTGGAATTTTTTCAGCGCTGGCTTATTGCCGCGAATTTTCACAAATTCCGCACGCAGGTCATCCAGAAAGAGAGCGCGGATAACTTTAAGGATGTCGCGCTCGCTTGTATAGTGGGCGCCCATCTGCCGGCGTTCCTTGGGCTCCATTACGGACTGGAACAGCGAGCCGAAAATGGCCGGCGAGATCTGAGCCCAGTCGAACTCGGTGCAGAGCAGCAGCTTTTCACGCATGTCCGCGCTGAAATGGGCGAATTTCAACCGCTCGGAAAACAAGCCGCCATTGACGTAAGGGAAATCTTTAAAGGCCTCATCCAGGTCTTTATGCCGTTCTTCCTTTGGAGTGTCCAACACCTCGAATAGTTCTGCCAAGTGCGTGCCGAGGTCTGTGCCGTCGGCGGAGGTGCGGTTGCGCACGAACAGCCGGAACAAATCGCCCTTAAAGAGGTCTGTATCCTCGGCAAAAAGGCAGAATAGGATACGAACAAGGAAACGCTCCAAGTCATGCCCTTTATAACCACCAGCTGCCAATGCGTCGTGCAAATTGCCGAGTATTTCAGCGGCCTTAATGTTTATGGGGTCCTGGTCCTCAAGAGCGTACTGCTGGTAGCCGGCTATGAAAGAAAGCCGGTGCACGTGCTTGTGCAGGTCTTTCAGGTGAAAATCTGTCCGCTTGGGCTCTCCGGGAGAGTCCAGGTCGTAGAGGGAGAGCTTATCGAAATCCGAAAGGATAACGTAACGCGGCACATCGCTGCGACGGTCGTCATTGATGAGGTCCTGGATATAGCCGAACGCCTGCGACTCTGCTTTCTCCAGGCTTTTGCCGCGGCTTTTATGCTCAACCAGCAGGGTGCCTTTCCAGAACAAATCTATATAACTGTAATCACCGGCCAATTTTTTTACCGACACCTCAAAACTTGCCAAGTCGCGCCTGCGCACGCCGAAAACCACAAAGAACTCATCCCAGAATGTTTTTGCATCGGCCTCCTCGTTTGAGGCGTCAGCCCATTCCTTAGAGAATTTGACGGCGCGCTGCTTGATTTCGTTTAGGCTTAATGGGGGCATTGTTTCTCCAGCTACTCTACAAATCTATGAAATTACCGACGTCAGGGCAACACTTAACCGCCACTGGGTGGCGTTTTGTAGCTCAGGTCCGCCTCCAGCAGTATCATGGCCTGCAACGGCTTAATATATCCTCTTTTGCGCATTATTCCGCGCAATACCAGAGCAAGCCCCCCTGCATCTGCCTGGGCCAAGCGAAACAGCTCAGGCATTTCTGCCTTATGCACCACCACCCCAAGCACGCGCTGTGTTCCATTCTTCATAACGTCAATAGCATAGCAGACCAACCCGACAAAGGCGTGTCGGGTTTATCTGCCAAAACAAAACCGCCGGGCTTCCCCGGCGGCTTCGCTCCCAGCGCGGAATGTTAATAAAACCTTAAATACTTACCAGCGTCCCCTATCCCACCTTCGGCGGCTTCGCACCTAACTCAAAGACTTATTTTTACTATACTATCTTTAGAAAACGGAGGGGGTTTTAATGACGAAGATAATCTCTTTTATTCTGCTTGCAACTATGGTTTTTTCCGGCGCACCGCTCGTTGCACAAGTGCAGGCTGAAAAGAAAACCGATGTTTATCGGACAATTGCGGACGAATTGCTAAAGAACTGCGAAAGCGCGGACAAGAAGGTAGCTGTGGCCGGCTTTTCCTATTCCGACGGCCGAGATTCCCGCGATGGCGGTGTGGTAGCTGAAAGAATAACCACCACACTAGTTAAAGCGAAAAGATTCAAAGTAATCGAGCGTAAGGAAATAGAGAAAGTATTCGAAGAGTTGAAACTCCAGCGCACCGGCGGCATAAACCCCGACTACGCCAAAGAAATAGGCAAACTCCTGGGTGCCGACTGGGTAGTAGTAGGAACGCTCACAGAACTCCCTGACAACCAATTAGAACTAAACGCCCGCTTGGTAGGCGTAGAATCTGGAGAAATAATAGACGCTGCCAACGCCCAAATATACAAAGACTGGCTGGACCAGTACAGGCAACTTCTCAAAGATCAGAATAAAGCAATTGAAAAAGACTCAAAAGACGCCCAAGTATTTTATGAGCAGGGAGTAATATACACTGATCTAGGTGAATATGACAGCGCTATAGGCAGCTTTGGTTTAGCAATTAGTATTAATCCAACTCATACAAAAGCTTTTTTAGCCAGAGGAATCGCATTCCAACGTAAGGGCGAGTGGGATAAAGCGATTGAAGATTATTCTAAAGCTATAGCAATTAACCCAAAATATGCGGAAGCATACTCCATGCGTGGATTAGCCTATAGCGGAAAGAAAGATTTTGGTAAGGCGATTGAAGATTGTTCCAAAGCGATAGCCATTAATCCGAAATATGCCGCGGTATATTTCCGTCGTGGGCATGTTTATGGCGGCATGTCGAATTTGGATAAATCAATTGCGGATTATTCCAAAGCGATTTCAATTGACCCGAAGTATGCCAGGGCATATTTTAGCCGTGGAGGGGTCTATGGCGAGAAAGGCGAGTATGATAAAGAAATTGATGATTATTCGAAGGCGATGGAAATTGAACCGAAATTTGCTTCCTTCGCATATTACTCACGTGGGCTGGCTTATCGCAAGAAGGGTGAGTATGACAAAGCAATTGCGGATTATTCCAAGGCAATAGCAATTAATCCAAAGGATGACTCCGCATACCTCGCTCGCGGATATGATTATTATGCCAAGGGCGAGTATGATAAGGCAATTGAGGATTTTTCTAAGGCGATAGCCATTAAACCGTCTTCTTTCAACTATGGCTTCCGCGGAGCAGTCTATCGCGATATGGGCGAATATGAAAAGGCAGCACTTGACGAGGAAAAGTCCCAGAGCTTGCGTCAGAAATAATCACTGCGACTCAGAAGGATAGGGTGAAGGATAGGGGACGCTGATGGCAAATCAAATAGTCAGCACGGCGACTCATTTCCCGCACAACGAAAACAAAACCGCCGGACATCCCCGGCGGCTTCAAAGCAAAGCAACAAATATTAATAACAAGTCAAATAGTCATCTACATCCCATATCCCCCTCTCATAGCCCTTTCCGCGCATTTATTTCCCAGACTCGATTGAGATATTATGCGCCAACTTATATAGAATCTGGACAAGTGTGCGAACTTCCTCAGAAGTAACAGTGATTTTCCTACCAATGATGGCGTTGGCATCCCCAGTTTTACTTATATAGTCACCATCGACAACACCCATTTTGTGAGACAGAAGATGTCGTTTTTGAAAACACTTAGCAGCTATAAACCACTCCTCGGTAGTTAATCCTGTGGAAACATCATAATTAAACATATCTAGGATATTCCGCCTTGCACCTTCCAGATTCTGAAACGATAATCTTTTTATTTTATCGGGACTTGCAGTGCTTCCCGCCCGGATGTGACAGACCTCTCGACCAAAGCCATCAAAAGCAGAAACGCAATCTCCCAACGCGTTTTCGATTAAGCGAGAAGATATTACGTCTTCAGCAGATGTCGACATATCCAACATCTTAACAATCAACTCCATGCTTTTATTAAAGATTTGAAGTGAATTATGTAGCCCACAATCTGGGCAAAAGGCAAATACACCATACACAGCATATCTCAAAGTGCAATGCTCACATACGACCTCAGTTTCAAGCTGCTTCTCCCGATAATAATATATCGGATGTGTCCCCCCAGAAACCTTCATGCTTACGCTAAGTCCAAAACCACCCAAGGGACGCGATTCAAACTCCATTTTTTTTAAATCTGCCAGTAGCACTTCAGTAAATTGATTAAGTGCGACCGATTTAGCATATTCAACCTGTTCTGGTGTAAGAAATGTCGTATGTGGTCCAATATGACCGCAATATGGGCAATGACATGGGAGATTTTCACCTTTTAGTCCCGTTCCAAATTGGACCTTAAAATATCCTAGACATTCAGGTTTAGGACATTCTCGCCCCGTAAGGTTATTCTCCCCAATTGGGATCTCGACTTTAAAACTAACCTTATCGTCTTTATGATTCTGCATATAACACCTTGAAGAACGCTGGTTGGGCAATTTTATCTATCCTATCCCCTATATTTAGCGCACAGCTTTAACAGGTGAAGATGAACGATCGGTACGGTACCGTATTACGACAATTCCTGGCGCACCGTCTCCACCCTTCCCGACTATAGTACCACTGCTATTAATAACACTTAATCCCTTTCCGCCTCGTCCAACCACAACTTTATATGTTCCCGATGACAAAGTCATAGAGCGATAGACTATTTGGCCGCCGCTCCCTCCACTAAGTAGGCCTTTTCCACTAGCTCCACCTTTTGCGCGGATGCCCGCAAATCCAGAGTCTTCGCCACTTTCTCCGGTAACAAGTCCAGCCACCCCGTTAACGACTTGCCCGCGAGTAATCATGCTCGGCCCACCACCACCCGCACCTGGCGCGCCCCCTTTTGTTCCATCCAGACCGGAAATATTCCCACCTGCCCCGCCTCGAACATCAATTGTTCCAGTCACGCCAATTGCAACACCACCGCCACCGCCTGCGCCAATAGCTTGCCCCCCTTCACCCCCATGGATGGTAATTGGCGGCTGCTTGGATAAATGATTAAAAAGCCCCGCAAGTATACCTCCGACAACAACGACAAGTAGCGGATGTTTAAAGACGGATGACTTTATCTTTTTTTTAGACATTCACTTCTCCAATTTAAGAATCATATAATCCATATTCCCCGTTTTAATGCTTCAATAGGCGACTAACTAAACCAGGACGTTTCGACATATATGTAACTTTTATTTCTGGCTCCGCAGTGATTCGGTTGAACCCCGCTTTTTTATCTAATTGATTCCGTTTCCATGCAATATATCCGAATAAATAGACAGCCCAATATATCGGATACTTATACCATCCTCCGACTCCGAGAACTGTCATCGCCTGTAATAGAATTAAATCTGCCTCTTTACGCGATGTGCTTTGGTTCCAATACAACCAGTCATGAATAATGGCTGCATTACCATACTTCCCCCATGGCGGGAATACCCACCATAGCCATCGGGGGATTGAAGCGAAATCTGACATAAAGCCGACGGGAACCTCTACCGTATTCTCACTTAACACGTCGCCAACCGCATAATAGAATGATGTCCGAAGTACCCAGGTCTTTCCATCAGCCAATGGCGAAACGACAAGCGATTGAGTAAAGCTGCTCATATATCAATCCTTTTACGCAGATTTAGCGCTTAAGTAATACTTTTGTCTGCATTGGTCTTTTGCAAAAGTAGTCGCGACGTATTCCCACTTTATAGCCCCCCCACGCACACCATTTCGATATTCCGTAAAAGGCGTAATCGGCAATATAGTCTGGCTTGGGGCATCGCGCAAAAGCATTCTTATTTTATCTGATTGCATGAGGAGCGGCAGTGCGAGTCCCACTTCCGCGTCTGTCATACGGAAATACAATTTACATCGCTCTGCAATTAGATCTTGGGGTGAGTATGGCTCCAGTGGAAAGCGTCCGAGTGGCTGGACATTTTCATCCGCACACCCAAGGCGTGCAAAATTCTTCTCATACACTTCAAGCACCCCCAATCTTGTGAGCGTAGTACGGGTTAATGGGACGTTGAGAGCCAAAGAAAGAACAGTATTGACCCATTGAATGCAAAGGACATTATTTACACTTTCCGAGCGAATTAATTTACGTGCTATTTCTTCTAATTCAGTGATATTAGTAAAGTCGACAGGGTCCAGAAACCAACCACCTCCTGGCGGGAAAGTAAAATGATGGAATATCGCCCCCCACTGCTGAACACCCAGAAGCAGCTTTTCAATCTGCGCAGACTGTTCTGGAGGCTTAACCATTCTGAAGATATGGAGATTCCACCGTGACGGATCATATTTACGATGAGCAGCAAGATCCACACACCGGTGCGCTTGAATCTCACTTTCTGGGCACCACGGACCACTCTGAAAGGCTTTCCCTTCTGCATCGCGGAACGCAATCTCCGAATGCCACCCACGCTGCTTGATAATTTCAACAAAATCGAGTTTGGACCGTTTTTCCATAAACACAATGACATCACCATTTTGAATAACATCTTCCAACTCTGTGAATGGAACAATATTCAACATCGCCGCGCCCCCAGCATCGAAGTCTGGGGAGAAGTCATCAACCGGACCAGCGGTATATTGTGAAGGCGGGGGAAGGGGAAGCCCCAACTGTGTAGAAATAGCCTGCCACTCCGGTAAGTCTGTCGCTACAAGCTGCTCTAAAGTGATTCCGAAAGTCTCCGGATTAATCATCCATTCGCTGCGTGAGTTTGCCATTACATTCTCCCCTTAAGATACTCATATTCTAGCAGGTATTCTGATAATTACAGTATAGCAGACCAACCCGACAACGGCGTGTCGGGTTTCAAGCCCCACAAAACACGAATCCGCCGGGTCCTACCGGCGGATTCCTTCCGAAGTAATGAGTGTTAATAATAAGTCAAATAGTCAACGACGTCCTCTACACCTAGCTACCCCCAAGGCCCTTCAGCACCACCTCTCATTTTTAACAAAAATGAATTAGCTGCAGATTGTTTGCATAAATTAGGTCCGCTGGCGTTACTGTTATTGGAATAGGGAGATTTAGTCGTTTATTCAGAAATATAGCTAGAATTTTTCCCCATCCATATTTTGGTCGTGAGGCGTGTATTGATTCTATTACTTTTATAATCTGATTTTTCTGGTTTTGATTAAGTGCCCCCTGGCTACGATACAAAGCGACATCAGCATTGTTACTAATATAATCTGAAAAGTTTGATTTTCGCATACCAACAGTTGTCATCTCCGAAATATTTTTATCCTCACCCACAACACCCACATGCGACCAAGGGCCGCGATCAACCTGTCTAATTATTTGAGATATCCGGCTATTGCGAATATACGTGAAGACTGTGTCACCCGTATTCGCCAGCTCATTCATCTTAGCCAGTTCATCTTTGCGGTTAAGTTTTGATTTATTGAAGTATAACGGCGGAAACTGCGTAAGTTTATTTACAGTGATATGATTTACGATACACCGATAGACATTATATACAGCAAATGGATTGTCACAATTAGTTTCAAAGTATTTTTCGATTTCAGTAATTTCATTAACATGTGGAACTCTTTCTATGCTGAAAGGAGCAAGAGAAAGCAGATTCTCACATTTAACTCTATAAGAGCAGGTCCTTTCCATATCTAGCATTAAGAATTCATTCTGCAGCTTTACCCCAAGGAGGTGATTCGCTGTCGAGGTAAAGGTGTCCCCAGGCTGAATTAGATCATAATTAGCATCATGTAATTCGTTGTTGCCTGATCGCAGGCTGAAGAGTGTCGTTATTTTCTTAATCATATTTACAAACAGTACAACTCAGACTAAAAAGGAGACATTCTTGACTCACTGATTACCTAAGGAATCCAATTGGAACGCAGCTTACTATATGATTAATTGTGAGTGGGATGAGGGGCGCTGATGGCCTCATTAGTTGTTACTGGCAAATCACATCAACGGTTGGCAACAAGTCAAATAGTCATCCTCTATCCCCGACAACGGTCACGACCGACATCACGACTTATCCTTTCATTTCGGCAGAATTCCATCAATTTCAAACAGCCCTCTCCTTTCATTTACATCATGAAGAGGGAACATACCGAAATGCACCCACTTCGGAGGCACTACCTTTGACCATAACCTGCAATTTATCAAGTCTTCTGAATCAATTTCAAAAGCAACGCTATTAATGTCCAAGCCATAGCATTCCGAATATGTTTTATGAGCAGGATTGGGAAAAGATTTCAGAAAGACCATGTTATATTCAGGCTGGAAGTATTTTATTAAAGCGGCTTCAGTAAAGTTTATTTTTTGACTTTCAGATATTGGGGTCGATAACACTTCATGGATATGACTATCATCTTCTGCATCAGTCGTCTCAACACTTCCATCAGTCCCATCTATAGACATTATAAACATGTCTTTGAGTTCAAACATCACTATCCAGATTTCCTGGTCTGGAGCCCGCTGCTGTGCCTCCGAATAAATCTTTTGCAGAGTTGAATGACTAACCAATCTATCCTTTGCCGCTCGCTCACCTGCAACTCCATATGACTGTCCGACATACATAATCTCAAGATTCAGATGTCGCCAATATTCTGGGTTTATTTTGGGCAACAATAGTGCGACTTTACCTTTCGAGAGAACTTTATCATTAATATCTACAAACTCGTATTGAGTATGCGGCCAAGGACAATTAACCCTAATCGAATCCGAACCAAACGCATTAGGGGCTGAAAACGCATATTCCTCTAACAATGCTCCTTTCTGTATTGTAAAAGTGCCATCAACTATTGTTGGGGAGAATTTTATTGAGTCCGGTTTAAAAGCAATCCGTGGCCTACGAACAATCATATATATGTGAAAATTAATTTTGCCCATGTACTGATTTAGATTTTCCAGACTCTCTTGCTGCATCAGAGCCATAACATGAGCCTGCATGTTTATCCCGATTTCAGTGGAATATTTACGTTTAGGCATAACTTATTAAAAGGGGACGCTGATGTCTTTATTGCTTATTGCTAACAGATCATACTCACGGTTGATAACAAGTTAAATAGACATAAGCGCCCCCTATCCCATTATCCCTATTCCCCCTCTCTATGCCAATTTTTACAGTTTGGACACTGATACTGAGGACGGCCGTTAAAAAGGGTTGGTCCTTGCAGATGTACGGAGATATTCTCTGCCTCCCAGCATTTAGGGCAATAAGGCTGAGTATCTCCGGGAGCGAAATAGTATGGTGCTCTAAACTCTAGTTTCTGTCGCTTCTCAATTTGCTCACGCAATTTCTGAACCTCGCAATCTGCCTCTCGCTTGGCACGTGACAAGTCAATTATCTCTTCTTCTAATTTCGCAATCCTCCTATACAGCTCGACATTGTCTAACTTCTTAACAAGATCTGCTATTTCCCTGGCGTTATCTATAATACTCATACAATCCTTTGCTTCGCTTATAACTGATGAATAGCTAAACGATTAATTGTCATCAATGCTCTATGTGTGGCCTACTAAAATACGTCAAAACAGCTTTTTTCCCTGCTTTATATAGACATCGCGCCCTCTTTCTTTACGTATTAACTTTAATTTCTTTAAAGCCTGCAAAACCTCGTCGCGCGTATGTTGCCGCAAATGCGTCCCCTTACATATTTTACGCAGATTATCATACGTGATCCTATCAAAGTCCCTGAGATGTGCAATGATTTTTAAAGCAACAATAAAACTTCTCGGAAGCAGTTTAGCGTCACTTTCACCACGTTTTAACTCGGAATAGATTTTCTTAGGCCAGTATTCCTTTTTAAGGAGTAAAACCAACTGTTCTCCTAACCCACCTGATAGTGAATAGTTATATTTTGTGTACTCCAATCTTTGAATTCCGCGGATATCGGAAGGAACATCTTTAGCGCGATTAGTGTTTAACAATATGTAATAGTCTTTACCAGGTTTTTTACGTAACCCCTCACAAAGTCCAAGCTCCAAAGCGACATTAGGATTCCAATATGATAAATCGAATATAGCGTAATCTATTTTATTGAGATTACCTTTCATAACGGCAAGGAGATGTTTGGTTTCAATATCAGTATTCCCATATATAACTGAAAATGGCAATTCTTTAAAAAAAGCACGAAATGTATCTACTGGGAATCGTTGTTTAAACGGATGCCCCACAAATATTCGTGGGAACCTTGTTCTAACTTTTGCCATAAATATCCTTTTATATGTTTTACCGGCTACACGATGATGGTCATAGAATTGTTTGCATTTTATCGTATCTTAACTTAAACATTCTAGCAAATGGGTACTAGTATAATTTTAAAGTTGGGATAACCGGAGGGCTGACGGGGGCATGGGTTCGGAGGGCCGTCGCGCTGGCCAATACCTGAGGGTACGGACGGGGCGTGGGTTCGGCGGGCCCTCACGGAAGGAGCGGCTTGCGTAAGCGCCGCGACTGAGTGGGGAGCGCGGCCACGGTGTGGCCGACGCGGTGCCCGCCGGGCCCACACCCCGGACGGACCCGATTTGGATTTCGAGGCAAAATAAAACCCGGGCTGCTTCTTACGAAGCAACCCGGGTTGGCAAAAGCAAGCTGTTGGCTACGCGTGAATCAGAGTTTGATCTCTACTTCAACGCCGCTGGGCAGATCGAGCTTCATCAGCTCGTCAACCGTCT
>MHBG01000096.1 GCA_001804785.1 Lentisphaerae bacterium GWF2_45_14 | reverse complement strand
CTAATAGATATTAGAGTTTATTGAGTTTGTCGTACCAAAATGACTTTTGGCGGCATCATCGCATTACAATTCCGGTAAAAAATAAAGTTAATTACCCCACGGATATATTGACAGGCAGGTGCCTATCATGTATAATAGTGATTGTTGAGACAACCCCATGATACAAGGTGAAAGCTATCAATTTCAAATATGAAAGCCTTTTAAGAAATCTGAAGAATCAAATTGATTCGGGTGGCTTCATGCCGGATGATAAAATTCCTTCAGAACCTGAAATATCCGAGAAATTCGGGCTTTCGAGGAATACTATCCGCCAGACGATGAAAGAACTTGAGATTGCAGGATATATATATAGGATTCAGGGAAAAGGCACATTCGTTGCCTCTCGCCGGAACAAACCAAAAAAAATAGCCATTGTTTTGTCTGACTTGAATTATTCTGTTCATCCATTCACCAACAGGATGATTCAGGGCATTGGAGAGGTTGTCGCGGGAAAGGGATATTCTCTCGATATCATCGCCACCGGAACAGAGAATGATATTGAGCAGGAAATTCTCAGAGGGGCGAAGTATGCGGGGTTTATCATAGGTTCTTTTCATTTCCCTTCTGATATTTTGGGAAGGATGATAACGGAAAATATTCCCTTCGTATTTGCCAAAAACTATATCCCTGGGATGAAGGTAAATGCAGTACTTGTTGACTATAAGAAGGCTGGAAAAATAGCCTGCGAGCACCTCCTTTCTTTGGGACATAGAAAAATAGCCCTTTTAAACGCAGGCAAAATCCCAATCTCTGCAGATTTTACTGACGGAGTAAAAGAAGCAGCGGCGAATGCCGGTATAAGTGTCGGGAGTGGGAATATCTTTGAAGCCGCCGATATTCAGAAATCAGCATTTTTGATTGATAAGCTAATGAAATTCACAGCGATAATAACATTCGACGACGATATTGCCGTTGAGCTCGCAGGGGAGCTTCGCAAAAGTGGGAAAAAGGTACCGAGAGACATTTCGGTTGTCGGCTGTAATGATATGCAGTCGGCCCGCCTTTTTTCTCCAGCGATAACAACAATCAGAATCCCCATCTATGAACTCGGGAAAATAGCCTGTGAACAGCTTTTGAATATCATAGATGGAAGTGTAATGGAAGGCAGCATTGTCCTTGAGCCGGAGCTCATTATTCGTGAATCGACTTCAATCTATAATTCAAAGCGTGGGGATAAAATATCTTGAAAGCGCATCGGAGGTTGTTTACGCTTATCGAACTGCACCACGTGATTTTTATCATCACAGTCAAATAAAAATAAGGAATAACTCAAGATGAAAGTCGTGAAAATATCAGAAGGATTCGTAGAACTTCCTACATACAAAATGGGAGATGCTGATAAAGAGGCGCCATTGGAAAAAGAATTCACCCCCAGAAGCAGTCCGATTTACCCATATACGACACAAGAAATAATAACAGGAGAAAAAGAGGTAAAAAAGTATCGCGGCGTATTTTTGGAAAACGATTATCTGAAACTGACTTTCCTTCCCGAAATAGGCGGCAGACTCTACTCGGCGTATGATAAGGTGAACGACTCGGAAATCTTTTATTCCAATCCTGTGATAAAGCCTGGGCTTTTTGCACTTCGCGGCGCATGGCCGGCGGTCGGAGTCGAATTTAATTTTCCCAACAGTCATACAACAACTACCCTTGAAGAAGTTTCCTGTCGGACAAGGGAATATGATGATGGCTCGGCGTCTGTAACAATGGGCGATATCGAATGGACTTGCCGAATGGGTTGGAGTGTTGAAGTTAAACTTCATCCGGCCAAAGCGGTAATTGAAATGGAGTCAAAGCTCTATAACCCAACCGAGTTGCCGCAGCGTTTTTACTACTGGATAAACGCTGCCTGCCCGGTATACTCGGATACTCAGTTTATTTATCCGCGTTCAACCAAGCGCCTCTACACGCATCCTCCGATGGATGCCTCGCGTCTTGGATATGTCAATTACCCCATTCACGAAGGCAGTGATATCAGCTGTTTTAAAAATATTAAACAGCATTTCCCTGTTTTTGCCGAAAAAATGGAAGAGGATTTTTATGGAATATACCACCATGAACATGCTCGTGGATTGGTTCATGTCGCGAATCGCAGTCTCGTCCGCGGCCGGAAACTATGGATGTTTGGAAATGCGCGCGACGGCAAAATCTTCATAGACCTGCTGTCGGATGAAGGTGCCGATTACTGCGAACTTCAGACGGGACCTTTTTCCCTGCAATCTGATTATAGGATGCTTGAACCGGGCAGAATCCACATCCAGAAAGATTTTTGGTTTCCTGTAGCAAATACGGGTGGGTTCAATCTGGCCTGCGAGGATTTTGCAGCTATGATTAAAGTTGAAAAAAACATCGCAGATATCAGTTTTTATGCGGCAGCACCCCTGGATGGTATAAAAATTGTGGCAGTCAATGGCGGGACTCCCGGCGACTCAAAGGTGTTTTCGGCTCGAACAGGCGAATGTGTGAAACTGGAACTTCCCGTAAGCGATAATACCGACATCCATTTTCTTGATGTCAGAGGAAATATCATCGCCGAGTTTGTCAGAAAATCCACTGTTGACACTGCATTCGAGACAGCTGAAAATCATGTTGTTGAGTCTGTCTATCTCAAGGGCAAATATAATGAAGAGCATGGTCACCGCGCGGAAGCTCTTAATATCTATAAAAATGACGAAGCGAAAAATTTCAATTCAAAACTATCGGAGGCAAGGTTGCTGATAGACTGCGGACTTTACGACGATGCACTGGAAAAATTGGAAACAATTCTTCAATCCGACAGAAATAACCCGGAGGCTTTAATCTATTGCGGTAGAATACATAGGCGAAAAGAGAATATAAAAAAAGCTGACATTATTTTTTCTCACGCGATGGATTCCAACTTGTTTCGTGATGCCGCAGCTCTGGAAATAGCCATTGATGGCGTTTGGGTTAAAGATTATAAGAGAGCCGCATTTATTCTTGAAGAGATACTTAAGTATGGAGCAAGAAACCCGCGGGCAATGGCCCTTTATGCATTATGTAAGCGGAAATTAAAAGAAAAGAACCAAAGCCATATCAAAGAATCTGACAATCTTTTTCACCTGACACCACTATTGCTAGGCGAAAAATTCTTCAGCGGGATGAGCGCTTCCTCTGACTTCAATGTCAATCCCGAACTCATGCTCGAAACGGCATGTGAGTATATAAATATTCATGAATATGAAGATGCCTCCGAACTCATTGCGGCACAGAAGGAAATAGACAGACAGGGCTACTACTTCCTTGCGTGGTTAAAACGCGAAAACGGGAACAAGCCGGGAGCTCGGGAGTCAATGGATGTTTCGCAGAAAACCCAATGGACGAGCCGTCTGGCTTTTCGCAACGAAACGGAAAATGTCCTTCGTTTTGCTATAGAAGAATACCCTGATGATTCAACGGCAGCCTATCAGCTCGGGTGCCTGTTGGCTTACAAGGACCGATGGAATGAGGCCGTTCTGCTCTGGGAAAAAGTAAAAGGCCCGGAAGAAGTATATGCACTTAGAAATATAGGTCTTTATTATTGGAAAAGGAAGGCGGAACTCTCCAACGCTATAAAATTTTATAAAAAAGCTGTAAATTCCCCCAATGTCGGAAGCCGGACCTTGATGGAAGCTGGAATCCTCCTGGAGGAAGCCGATAGAAATTCCGAATGGCTTGACGTTTTTGAGGAAAAAGACAACATGATAAAAAAAGACAGCCGTCTGAAGCTCTCCATGGTCAAAGCCTTTTTAGCTAATGATATGCCGGAAAAAGCCTATTCCCTGCTGATTAATGGAAACTTTTGTCTCTGCGAGGGGAAAATGCTGTCAAGAGCGCTCTATGAGACGGCTTGTGATAAACTGGCGCTGAACGCTCTTAATAATAATGAATTTAAGAGCGCCGCAGAGTTTTACCTTGAAGCCACAAAATATCCCGAAAATATAGGGATAGGAAAACCATCCGGCAACAAAGAAGCCGAATGGTATTTAAAGGCAGGCAATGCGTATGGAAAGGCAATGTTGCCGGAAAAGGCCTTAGATGCGTACAGGAAGGGCGCCGAGAAAGGAGATTTTCTTGATATTGATTTCTTCCCATTGAGAAACATGATATGGGAAGCTGATTGGGAGCATATTGATGTACGCTACTGGAAAAATCTGATCTATCGGGCTGGGTGTCTTCAATATATAAAGGAAAAGGCATCTGCGGATAAAGTCTTTTCAAGAGTTGAAGAATACTTGAAATTCTTGGATAAAAACGGGCGGGGGAATGATTCAGAAACAATTATTCTCCTGTCAGAGAAAAATATGATACGAAAAGTATAGCATAAGATCTTTGGAGTTTGCGGGCACTACCGGCGACCGAGTGTTTTCTCGACTTTTTCGGCTCGAGTTTTCCAGGTATTTTCTTTTATTATTGCGGGGAGCTCTGCTTTCAGCCTCTGGATTTCGTCTCGATTTCCGGCAAGGGAATCTAGTGTCGCATATGCGTCTTCAATGTTATTTTCAGCCCAGCCGATCTGATGCTTTTCTACAAAATCCGATACCGCATTGTCCCCGCAGGACAAAACTGGAAGTAAATTGCCGAATGCCTCAAAAAGTTTAAGCGGCATGCATAGCTCACGGTATTTATCATTCTTCAAGCATATCAGGAAAAGATCGGAATTTTCGTATAAAGCCTTGAGTTTGTCTCCTGAAACATGCATTACTTTTACGTTATCTGCGAGTCTGTAACGAGATGAATATTTTCCCCATTCCGGCCTCCTTGTTACAATCGTAAGTTCCATTTGCGTTGAAGCTTTACCCGATACGTAGTCCAGAATAGCACTGATGTCGTAAATAGGCGGGGCTACGGAACCAACATAGAGGAGCCGGAGTACGGTATCTTTGTTTTTGGAGCTTTTTACAGAAAGGTTCTCAGGAATATCGCAGCCGGGAGGAAGAGTCATCATTTTTTCTTTGCTGATTATTGGGACTTTTTCCGCAAATCTTTGAGAAGGAACGAAGACGCAGTCCATGTATTTTTTGTATACAAAAAGTTCGTGAATGTAAAAGGGGACAGAAAGTATGTGTTTCAGCATTCCTACAGTTTTGGAAAAAGATGAATAGCGCCAGTAAATGTCCCTGTAGAAGACCCCGCACGGTAACTTTGCTTTTTTGCAGAGTCTGAAGAGCTCTATGTCTGGTCCGTTAAGAAGAGGAACATGTGAATCACTGCTCAGCATTAGCGGGATTGAGCTTGATTCTGAATAGAGGAAACTGAATTCATTAATGCATTTTTTTATGGTGCCAAGCGCCATCTTGCGTTCGTCAAGAGTTCCCGTGACGGTTTCGACCTGAAAACCAATTTCCCTGAAAGCCTCAATCATTTTGGATGGACGCTTTTTTTCGCCGGTATCCTGAACATCATACAATTGACCAGAATAATGAAAAATCATTTTTTTCATTCAGCGGATCATCCTGTAGGTTTTTCGATTTGGATTGTTTTAGCAAACGGCGCTAACTCTTTAAATTTGTATCTGTCAGATTTTAGAGGTCCTCTTTTCCTGCTAATCTTCAACTTCTTATATATTCCGGAAATATGCGTCAGAATACGGAGCGGGTCATGGAGCATGATTTGTTTTAACAGCGAATATGCTTTTTTGAGGGAACTCTGATTACGGTCAAAAATATAGTTGCCGCTTTTTACTGAAATCTTCACAAAAGCCTTTATGCGTTCTTTCGCAGGAAAATCTACAGTGTCAAACGCTAGCTTGATGTCTCCGGGTTTTGTTACTTGAAAAGCTCCCTGGTCCGCGGAGCAGTAATCATAAAACATGCGGCCGTTTTCCATTACCCATTCATAAGCTTTTGTTCCAGGATAGGGAATGAGCAATGACCAGTCGGTCGTATCAAAACCTAGCTTACGCGATCTGTTGAAGTTCTCCATCGTTCGCTGATAATTGTCTCCTGGCAGCCCGATTATGAATGACCCCCGTAAAGGAAATGAACTTTTCTTTATCATATTACAGATTTCGACTATCGTTTCAACTGTAACATTTTTATTTGCATTTTCCAAAACTTCCGGTACCAGAGATTCCACGCCTATTTTTATTTCGGTACATCCGGATTCTTTCATGGCCTCAATGCATTCAGGGGTGAGTTTGTCTGCACGGATCCCGCTAGGGCTGAACCATGGCAGGTTAATTTTTCTTTCTTGCAGGAGATGGCAGAATTCGACTACTCTTTCCGGGCGCAGATTGAATACCGGTTCTTGTACCATGAATTCCTGAACTCCATATATTCTGATGGCATTTTCAAGTTCATTCATGACATTTTCCAAGGAACGCGTACGCCATTTTTTCCCGCTCATATGAGAATTACAGAAGATACAACTGTAAGGGCATCCCCTGCTGGTCATAATCGAATATGGGGCGGTTAGTGTTTCAAGTCCGAAATGTTTTCTATAATCGGGATATGGCAATGTGTCAATATCCTGTCGCTGTTTGCGTGACGTATTTTCAATTATCTTGCCGGACTTCTTCCATATAATGCCGTTTATTTCCGAATATTCACTTGCCTTGTTCTCCAGAGCGGCAAGCAGTTCGGGAAGAGTGTCTTCAGCTTCGCCTACGACAGCGAAATCAATCTGAGGCATTTTGTTAAATATCTCGCCATGCTCAAAGGCCATCTGTGGGCCGCCGATTATAACAAACCCATCATAATGTTTTTTCAGATTTTCAACCAGTCGGCAGGTAATCTGGGTTGTTATTGAGTGAATACAAAATCCAACGACATCCGGCTTTAAGCGCTCTACATTTTCTTTTAGGTATAATGCGGTACTGTCGAAATCCATTTGAGGCCGGTTGACAAAGTCAAGGACTCTGACGCCGTAGCCAGCCGCATCAACACTGGCAGCCAGCCAGGCAAGTCCCGTATTCAAGCCGTCTCCCGTGCCAATTGATGGATCTATGAGTAAAATATTCATTATCTGCTTTAAATGCCTTTCAATTTTCTGAAAAGGAATCTGCACATAATATAAGAAATATTGTTATGATAAGATGGATAGTCGGTATATTTTTTCAAAGGCATTTTCATAATCTCGTTGAATTCATTTCCTGTTATTCCCAGTTTTTTTATTATATAATCAGTATCTTCCTTGAGTTCTTCGGAATTATAGGAAGCTTTTTTTAGTTCATCCAGAGCTGCCTCACGCGTGATTTGTTTGGAACAAATAAGGGTTGAGAGGTGCGCGCGCCTCTTGTCAATCTTGAATTTTTCAGGAAGAATATATGCTTGGAAAAATTTTGTGAAAAAAGACTCGTGATGTTTGCCGCCATAGTTTCGCCAATCCAATTCATTTTCGATAATTTTTATGGCGTCCTTTTTAATATAGTCCACATAATCGAGAATCATAAAAACTTTTATATTCTGAATATATTTATAACAGTTTAATTTCAAAAACCCCAAAGTAGGAAAAGTTTTAATTTTCTGAGTGCCGAATCTTTGCTGAATTGCTTTTATGTTTCTTAGATCATTTTTGTCGCTTATCCATGACAATGGGAGTATGAACTCGGAGGTAACATTCGCGCCATTGATGATATATTTAATTCCATGACGGGCGGCCTGCCGATATAATACAGCCCAAATGGCATGATCTGTCAATACTTCAATATCAGCTACAGATGCCTTGAAATACGAAAGCTGCATATCCCTGAACTCCGTCCAGTCGATAACATGAGTGTATAGGTCAATATTGAGTCTTTTTACAGTCTTTTCTATGTTACTTACCGCAATTTCGGTATCCCATCCATTATCTAAATGTACGGCCAAGGGCCTCATGCCCATATTTTTGACAAGATATGCCGTATACGTACTGTCCACTCCGCCGCTTAAGCCGATAACGCAGTCATATTGGCAAGAGCTTCCCTGTCTCTTGATTTTTTCAACGGTTTTCTGTAGAAGCAGTTTTCTTTCATTCTCTGACATGTGAATATCACGTATCATCCGCCCATAGCTACGGCAGTGCGTACATACTCCGTCATTGTCAAAATCAATATCGGGATCTGAAGTATCCATCACACATCTGGAACAAATCTGATAAGGACGAGTCATTAAATTAATTTCTTTTTGAATATTTTCTTAGCCAAACGTCAATAGGGCAAAAATGAACCCGTTATTTGCCGGCAACAAGTCATTTTCTAACTCAATTAGCAAAGAACCGCTGGCCATAATGTCCTGACAATATATTAATAAGATATAGCATATAAATTTTTATTTGCCAACCGCATTGAGAATCTTTGTGTGAATACAATGTTCACAGCTTTCTATACATTTCTATTGGTTCAGATGCCGCATTCATTTATGCTGTACTGATTGATTAACGACAATCACAGAGAGCTTGTTCTTAAAATTTCCCTAAATATTTCAACCTCTTGTCCCGCCGTTTTTTCCCAAGTGTATTCCATTGCTCTTTTATTGACAACTTCTGGATCAAACGGTTTTTTTAAAATATTTACCGACTCATTGGCAAATCTATGAATAAAATCGGCCCCGTCTTCAATAATAATACCGCATTCTCCTACGGCTTCCGGTATTCCCCCGCAGTTACTGCCTGCTACGGGAGTGCCGCAGGCCTGTGCTTCAAGAACCACACATGGCCATCCTTCATTCCGACTGGGTAGAATCATTAAGTCCATAGCTTTCATATATGATGCCACATCCTCTTGCGGCAGAGAACCTGTGAAGTGGACATCGATTTTCAAAGTACCGCTCTTTCTCAATAATTCGTTTTTAAGATATCCATTCCCTATAATTGTAAAATATGCATTGGGTATGGCATCTTTAATTGCTCTGAAAATTTCAATTAGGCAGTCAGCTCTCTTTACGTGCATAAGATTTCCTACAAACCCTATGCATATTGAACTGTCTGAAATTCCGCACTTTGTTTTTGCATCTTTCTTATCTTTTAGATTAAAAATTCCCGGATTGATACCGTTCGGAACAACATGGGCGTTGTGAGGCGAGTAACCTAAATTTTTAGCAGTATCCAGTAGTGCCCGGCTAACAAATATCGAAGCTCTTGAGCCTGCCAATATCTCGACAACAGTTTCCTTTAAGGACGCGGCAAGAAAGGGCGAGGTGTGAATATCGCTGCCATGTGATATTACAACATAAGGTTTATTGAATTCTTCTGAAAGTATCTTAGCTGCCCAACCAGCCGAGGTCGCTATGTGTGCAACTATGATATCATAATCCTTTACCTTAACTCGACGCTTTACGGCATCTGCCATAAATTGCCCGTATTTTTCATAGTGAAAAAATCTATGGAAAATGCCCTGCCTGAACTGGATGAACTTATATTGAACCGTATCATAAGTAAGATCCCGGGTAAACTTATCTTCTGTTTTTATTTTTCTCAGGTAACGAAGCAGCTTTAATGCGATACTCGGTTTTTCGGAAATGGCATATACGTTTAATTCAATTCCATTTTCCCTGTAAATCTTGAACCGTTCATTCACAAAACAGGCAGCCTGCATGTAGCCTATTCGCGGATATTCTCCTGTCAATATTAGGACACGCATAAAATTAGTTCCAGTTGAAATAATGCACATTTATCTGTTGAAAGACGCATCTTTTGAATTCATATCTTCTATCATTTTCTCGAATTCTCTTTGAATGATATCCAGGTTATCGTCTTCCCATATCAATCGTACTCTGTCATCAAGGATAGGATTGTCTCCAGGCCCGATCCCTACGGTTTTCATAATGTATTCCTCTGTCGTGGCCATTACCGTCGGAGTGGTTAACTTAAATTCCAGTACGCGTGAATCTTTAAGAAGGTAGGACAATGACGTCGGTCCGTTGTTGATAGCCAAATTCAAATAACTTTGCATATAAAAAGCCGCCCGCAAATCCAAATGCCAGGCGGCCTCATTAAACACCTGAAGGCCTTCCATGTCTTCAGGGACAGTCTCGAATGCTCTTTCAGTATCTCTTATAAGGACGGGTAAGTATTCCTCTGACAATGAACGGGCAAATTCGCACCAGGCTTTAAGGTTGCTGTTGCGGTCAGGAGAATATTTACTTTCTCTGAGGGTGATGGAAATGACTTTTTTGCCATTTGCATGTACATTAATCCAGCTTTTGACGTATTCAAGGGCCTGTGCTGACGCGGCAAATTCAGGAAGCGGCGAACCGTCCTTGAGTTGAGCCAATAAGTATCGCCATTCAGTTTCACCAACTGGCAGGGCAACGGAATACGTTCCCGGAAATATATTTTTTGCTATTGAAAAATATGTTCCAGCTTCCCGACGATCAGCACACGCGGTTACGGCAGTACATGATTTTAAAAGCCAGGAGCCTGGAATGAGAATATTCCGAAGCCTCCATATTTTGTTCTTCAAATCGTAATATTTGAAAAAACCTTCCTTGAAGCCGCTGTCATTTCCCGGCACTATCAGGACGTGTATGTTTTCACACCCGAGCCCGCTTCGCCTCATGTCCGCAAGCGCAAGGAACGTAAAAAAGTCATATGTCTCAGGAGAAGTTTCCAAATCATAGAAAGCGTATAACGTTTTATCAGATAGTTTTCCTTTTCGCCTGAAGGTTCTGAAGAAGAATGCCGAAATGACGGTTAATACTGGATAAAGCAAGCGCGCAATGAAAATTTTCAGATTAGAGAAAATCCAGATCGTAAGGCCGGACAAGCCTTTTCTTTTGAACTTGTAACAAAGATAGCTTTTATTCATCAGTCGCTTCCGAAGCGGAAGCATTTCGATAATTTTAATCTCTTTATCATCCATCATCAATATTAAATTTTCCTTCTTAAATCATCTTTTGAAAGGGGAATATTGCCAATTCGGCTGACCTGACAGGCCGCTGCCAGTGATCCCAGGTATGCGCTTTGCCAGATGCTGCTGCCGGAAGCCATGGCCATGGATGAGCAGGTCAGGAACGAATCCCCTGCACCCGCCACGTCTCGCGGCGCCAGATTCATTGGGCGCAGCTGGTCGGTCATCCATTTATTTTTTTGGGAAGTCTGTGCGTGGATCAGAACACCTTCTTCTCCCAGTGTCATCAGTATGTTTTTACACTTTGCCATTTTTCTGAGTTTTTCAGCAAGAATGACCAGCCCTGAATTATGATCCCTGACAGAGAGGCGCGCCTCATGTTCTGTCGGCTTAAGGAAATTCATATACTTGAACCTCGCGACATCGCCAGTTTGGGAAGATGACTGGCTGTCTGCGACCATCATGATATTTTTCTTCCTGGCTATGGATATTACATGATCAACAAGCTCCTGATGAAGCATTCCATAATTGAAGTCGGAGAAAATCAATAGCTCGGTGCTTTCAAGAACCCTCTCCAGCTCCTTGATTATAAGCGAGGTCAACGATTTATTGATTGTATGCTGTTTCAAATGGTTGACTCTTAAAAGGGTCTTGTTTTCGGCTCGAAAACGCTGCTTATGAATAGTCGGCCGGCTTTCATCCCTGTAAAAATGAACTGAAACACCATGGTTTTTCAATTCGTTTTCTGCATAAATGGAGTTTTCATCATTACCGCATACCGTAAAGAAACTGACCTTACCGCCGAGACCGCTCGCGTGTGCCGCAACGATGCCCGCACCGCCAACAAATTTATCCGAAACAATCGGCGAAACAACTATGGTCGGATCCTCGCGCGACATTCCAAGCGCCTCACATGTAATATATTCATCTATAATAAGGTCTCCTATAACTACGACATTGAGATTTTTCATTTTTCCAATCTGTTCGGTCAGACTGTCGATGGAAAACGAATGCCTTTCGGCAAATTCCTGCTGTAAATCAAATCCATCGCTTGAAGATACCATGAGTTCTTTGCGCAAAAGATCTATAGATGAAAAAGTCAGATCGCCAGAACAAAAAAGCAATTTACCGCCATACGCGTCAACAGCAGCCTGTTCAGGATTGCAATGAGCTTCATGCTCCTGTCCTTTTACAATTATATCAGGTTTTAAGGCACTTATGAAAGACTGGGACGAATCACGGAGGATAAACGCAAAATCAACCCAACTTATGGAATCTACACCTTCAAGACGGTTATTTTCCGGTAATACCGCTCCAGTGTCCAGTGAGTCAGCGTAAACGCCAACAACAAGAATGTTTCCGCATTCTTTTGCAAAGCGCAAAAGTCGCAAATGCCCTGGATGAACAATATTGAAATTGCCGGAAACAAAAACAAATTTTGCATTCCGTTTCTGTTTCCGGAGATTTGAAATAAGCTCTAATGCTTTCAATGAATCTTCATGCAGTTTCTTCATTATGCAATATCCTTGTTTATTTCTATAAGGGCCCTTGTTATCCTGTGGGCGTCCAAATCATACAATGCCTGATTTATGTTTTCAAGACTGTAACGCGCATCAAGAAGCTTTTCCAGTGGAAGACGCCCTTCAAGATAGAGTTTCGCAAAACGCGGTATGTCTCTGTCCAGAATACTGGTGCCACCCCAACTGCCCATAATATTTCTTCCTTTATGGAAATCAAGTGGATCAAGACATATTCGTTCACGGGAATCAGGATGTGACGCGAAGATACAAAGGCCGCCGCCCGTACGTACAGAACCGAAAGCCTGTTCTGTCACCAATGCTTGCCCTGATGCATCAACTGAATAGTCGGTTCCTTTTCCATCAGTCAATTCCAATATTTTTTTCACAGGCTCTTCCGTGGAGGAGTTTATAATGTCAGTCGCACTAAGCTCAAGTGCAAGATCTAGTTTTCGCTGTTCAACATCTACAGCTATAACTTTTTTGAAATCATAGAGTTTTGTTGCCATTAATGCGCTTATTCCGATGCCGCCTAGACCGAATAGTGCAATAGATTTTCCCGATGCCGGATTAATCTGATTTATAATGATGCCAGCACCGGTAGGTACTGCACAGCCAAGCAGTACTGCTACATCCATAGGAATTCCTTCCGGCAATAAGCAACAGCGGTTTTCACTTACAATTGCATGTGTGCTAAATGTTGTGACTGGTCCGGCGTTGATTTGAATTCCATCTTTTTGATATTTGACGCCTCCGGCGTCAATGCCCGAACCTTTAATCCAGCCTAAAACAACTTTATCTCCCCGTTTGAATTTTGTAACGCCCGGCCCGGTCTCAAGGACAGTGCCGGTGCCTTCATGCCCCAGCATATGTGGAAGGTATTTGTCTTCGCCCCTAAGTCCCTGAGCTTCCATAAGCTGGCTGCGGCAGACGCCGCTGAAGGCTATTTCGACAAAAAGCTGCCCGGAGGCCAAGGTCGGACAGATGATATTCTCTACAATTTTTAAAGACTTTTTCGTCTCAAACAACACGGCGGCTTTTTTGATAATCATATTTACTCTATATGCCTGTTTAAAAAACTTTACCTTTTGATGCCGGAATAATATAGAATGGACATCCGTCACAAAAAGACGCGTAACTATGGTTAAAAGAGTCCTGAATTTTTTTTATTTTTTCAGAATAAAATATAGCGGAAGCATCAGCCTCAAAAAGATTTAATTTGCCATAAAAGGATTTATTCCAAACTCTGCAGCAAGGTACGAGAAATCCATCCACAGATATAGAAAGAGTTGCAGAAACATTTGTACAAGGCCCTCGGGTAGGAATAAAACTATTGAAAGATATTCTGAGATTTGAATATTTATCCGCAATAACTGCCATATGCTCAAAAAAATGGATTTTTTCTTTCAACGTCAAACAATATAAACTGTTTCCGACATCATCAAACGGAATAAGCATAACATTTAAATTTCCCAGAGAACTTAAAAACTGTAAAGTTTCTTCTATGCTTTCAATATTTCTTTTTCCAACAACTATATTAATAGCATATTTTGACGATGGAATTTTCCTGGAGATATTATAAAGTCTGTTTTTCAGATCTTCCACATCCGTTCCTTTTCTGAGATCATCAATTATATTTTGATCAATAGAATCAACGGACACCATGAATTGTGTCAGACCATAATCGAACAATTTGGAATAATAATCAGCATCTCTGACAAGTAAATTTGTAAAAAATGTTATTTCCCTGAATTTCCCCTTTTTGTGAGCCAAACTGATCATTTGAGGAAAATCAGGATTGAGTGTCGGTTCGCCAACCCCCTGGAGGTTAATATTAAACGCCGGAGACAGAATATTTAAAAGTTTCTTAAAGTTTTCAAGGCTCATGTGAGAATTAGTCCATTCTCCAAGAGCGGTTTTTACAGTCCGAGAACAACCTAGACAAGATAGGTTGCAAAAACTGGTAATTTCCACGATTACTGAGGAATATTTCATTTCTTGAAAAGTTATTTCCTGCCAGATTCGTTTCAAAACATGTGCAAATCCTTTTTCGCGTATTTTCCTGACTAAGAACATAAAGTCCAAATTTTTGATTTTGCGTACCTTTCCAGATAAAGGCATAATATTCAACTCCCCGATTTTTTAAAATAGCCACTGTTAATTAAATATTCACTGATTCCATTGTCGAGTTTTACAAACTTGATATCCGGAAGAAGATTCTTACACTGTAAGTTGTCGAATCGCAAATGTTTTACTCTTTTCGCTATTCCGGCAAATTTACCAAGAGGCTGAAAGATAATATTATGCTCCGGAATGTCTAATTTTCTTAAAATAATTTTTGAAATGTCTTTGATGGAATAGCTACAGCCGGAAGCCAAATTAATCACATTGTTAATTTTCCGAATGAAGGCGACTTCTACAGCCTCGCAAACGTCTCTTGCGTTAATAAAATCACGAAGATTAGAACCATCACCGTTAATAGTTATGGACTCATTATTGACAGCGGATAAGACCATCGAACTGATAGCGCTTTTTCCATTATCGCCCGACCCGTAAACACCAGGAAGCCGGAACACACATAGAGGGTATCCGGCACGATCCGCCTCCTGCCTCAAAATAAATTCCGAGGCAAGCTTAGACAGAGAATAATTGTCATTGGGCTGAGGAAGTGTATTTTCAGTGATGACCTCATCATCACCAACAAGCCCGTAAACGTCAATCGTGCTCAAATAAATAATCTGTGCGATTTTCCTGCCGTTCAGAAAACTGCACAAATTCATAACCATGTTCAAGTTCTTTGACAAAGAATTATAAGAATTGTCAATAATACGCGTTATCGCGGATGTAAAGATAATAACAGAGTTTTCATCAAGAGAAGAAAGACAGCTTTTTATATCGGTTGTACTGAGCAGATCGCATTCGTTCGAAGAAAAACCATAAAGTCCATAATTTTTGCGTTGCTTAAAATGAGACATGATATTTTTTCCGAGAAATCCAGTTGCACCTAAAACATATATATTCATTTTTCAACTCCCGTTTCAACTGGTCTAAGCCATCCGCAGCGTTTGCATGCCCCGGCCAAGCCGTTTGCCAGGATATAATTTCTAAACTCTTTCATTTTTTTACCGAATATGATATCTCTTAAAGAAGACTCCTTGATATTTCCCATTGAAACGGCAAGACATGGAAAAAGGTTCCCGTCATAGTTTATATGTACACTGGACCAGGGGAACTTACAGGAGGTAAAAAAAGCGCTATCTAATCCCGGAGCGTTAAGACAGCTGAAATCAGGAAGAATTTCGGATGAGTTAAGATCAACCATTCTAGGATGCATAAATGACAACGGCTGACATCCACGTTCCCGATTGTATAGTCTTACCTTTTCAAGCTGTTGAACAATTACGTTCCAATTTTTGTACCGATAATCATTTGGAATCTCCTTAATGTTATCAAAAGAAAACATATGGTCCGAATGCTGTATTTCAGAACCTTTAAGGAATTGAAAAACATGGGTTCCGCATTCAAGTTCCTCAACGCAAAAACGGTGTATATTTAAAAGTTCGAAAGCATTACCGTCCAATATCATTGTTTTGATATCAAGCAAAGCTGCGTGATTCTTCGACTTTTTGGCAACATTGAAACTTTTAAGATTTGCAACTAGGCTATTCCACTGGGAATCTGTCATATTTCTGCTTTTATTGCCGATATCGTCAAGAGACACTGAAAGAACCTTAAAATTTGGATGAGATAAAAGTATTTCAATAATTTTATCTGACAGCAAAACTCCATTACTAATAATATTGCATGGGTTTCTGTTCACAACAAAAGTAAAGACTTTTTCAAGATCTTTAAATAGCAAAGGTTCTCCTCCTGTTAGCGTAATTCTTGCATAATCAGGAATTTGGGCAGCAAACGAAATCCACATGTCCGCAGTCATACGCTCGGATGCATTGGTTTTAGCCTGGCAACAAAAGGGACATTTGAGATTACAGAGATTGGTCAGGACAAAAACATATCGGGAAGGAAGCATATCAGGATTTTTATAAATCCGCTCTGTAAGCTCCTCATGCCTCAGATGAAATTTAACATCTGCCTTATCGCTCATTATATTCATCCTTTGAACATTTTTTTTATTTCTCTTACGATATTACCAGCCGTAAAACCGTAATGCTCGCAGTGTTCTTTATATGTTCCGTAAGCATGCAGGAATTTATCAGGAATATTTATAAATGTTCCTTTACAACTTTCCAATCCTGCACAAGCCCTGATCGTCTCGTCACCAAGCCCCCCATACATTGAATGCTCCTCAACGACCAAATACTTTTGGGTCTTTCCTATGCTGTTTCTCACACACTCCACATCAAACGGTTTAATTGTGTGAATATAAATTATCTCAGAATTAATACCAGACACTGAAAGCACCTCCGCCGCTGCCGCTGCATTTTTCAATTGAGGCCCGGTTACAACAATAGTGCAGTCATGACCTTCTCTGATTACAACCGCTTTTCCCAACGAAATATCAGAGTCTCTTATTTCCATTTCATGTCTTGTTCCGGGAAGTCTGAAATACGTCAGGAGATCATTGGCGTAAGTCTGACTGAATAAAATTTTAAACTCATTGGGCATTGCCGGATAAATAACCTGCGTGCGCGGCAACGATTTAATGAGTGAAAAATCGTCGTAACAGTAATGACTACATCCCAATGCTGTATAATCAAAAGCGCTCCCGACAGAAATCAGATTTCCTCCAAGTTCCTGATAGCAGAAATCAAGTTTAATTTGTTCAAAAGCCCGCTCGACAATAAAAGGAGCTATCGTGTGGACAACTGGCCTAAATCCAACGTGCGAAAGTCCTGCAGCCATGCTTACTATGCACTGCTCACATATACCGACATTATAATATCTACCGGGACAGGCAGCCGCAAATGGCTGAAGCGCATAATGGCTTATGTCTCCGACTAGAACAGCAAGTTTAGAATCGGCCAGACCAATCTCAAGCATTGTATCAGCAAACACTGATCTGAGCGGCTTATCTCCCTCATACATATTCAAGTTCCTCCATTATGGCCTTATATTCCATCTCATTGGGTATTTTATGATGCCAAGGACCGTGCGTCTCTAAAAAACTTACGCCTTTTCCCTTCACAGTACGTGCGATTATTACAAAGGGCTTTCCGCTCCGATTATTTTTAAAGGCTTCAAACGCCCGGTTTATATCATCTGAACTATGTCCGTCTATCACTGTCACAGTCCAGCCAAAAGCAGTCCATTGAGCTGCAATATCAGGATGCGGAAGAATTTGAGCAGCCGATCCGTTGTAGTCTACAATACAACATAGATTATCAAGTTTCATATTTTGCGCAACCAGCACGGATTCCCATACAGAACCTTCATGGCTTTCTCCATCGCCGATAAGGACATAAACCTTATTCGTTTTTTTAAATATTTTCTGTCCTAGCGCGATACCTACAGAATAAGGAAACCCGTGTCCGAGAGAACCGGTGGATGCCTCCACGCCAGGAACTTTAGTCCTGTCAGGGTGTCCGCTCAAAATAGCATTGAACTTGCCACAGTTATCAATATCATTCTGTGATATAAATCCGTGCCTCTGCAATACAACATTCAGGGCAGCGCAACCGTGCCCCTTACTTAAAACAAAATAATCCCGTTCGTCCCAATCAGTTTTTTTAGGGTTAAATTTTAAATGGCGGTCATACAGGACGGAAATAATATCGATAATGGAAAACGAGCTTGGAATATGTCCTTCCCCTGCTTTGACAATCATGTCAACTATCGCTTTTCGCAATTCTTTATTCATCATAATATCCTCTTTTTACAATAAATCTCACCAAGGCATTTCATCTTTTGTGGAGACTAAAATAGAACCACCGAAATGGTTTATTGGTATATCCTCAATTTTACCTGCTTTTTTCCAGTTTATAAACTGGGAGAAAATATTCACTCCTATTTTTGTCAAATGGGAAAATACAGCATCCGCGTTTTCCTGATTATGTATACTGACCATTGCATCCATGTTTTCCCAATCGGCACGGTCAGTTAACTTAACAAGCTCTTTCTCATGGGCTTCTACATCCATTTTCACAAAATCCGTTCCTTTTATAATATCTTTGAACGAACGCGCTTCAACTGTAAAATATTCCAAGTCGCCATAAGGAGAAGGCTTGGCTCCGGAAATATGGCTACTCATAGTGTTCCCCTTAACTCTCGTGAAGTTAAGATTAGTATTTGTCACAGAAACCGCCTGGTTAAAAGCGTTAACGCTATTGAGCCCGTTTATAGTGATATTTTCCTTGAGTATCTTAAAGTGAAACGGATCCGGCTCATAGCTATCCACGGTGTAACCGCATTTCGCCATCAATACTGAGTGCAACCCTATATTGGCCCCTAGGTCAAGTACCTTTTTATATCTATTTTTATTGGCCCAATAAAAACTAAAAACCATCATTTCGTCTACTTCAAATAAATTTAAAGAATCTACCGCCTCTCCAAGTTTATGATATGGAAATATAATTTCCCCGAAAGGCAAAAACTCTACAGCCTCAGCATTTTCATTGCTGAAAAGTTTTTTAATCTCTTTCTGTAAGGCTACTGAAAAAAACTCATAGATATTATTTTTAGGTTTATGAAAATCTTTTGCTTCCGACAAAGCTAAAATAATTTTATTCAATATTTCTGATTTTTTCATATTGGCTCCATTTTCAGGCAAATAGCACCTGAATTATTATTTGATATTCAATTTCACTTTCAGTCGTTTTGAAAACATCTACCTTGTCCACCATCAACCAGAAATGCCGAACCGGCAATGAACCCGGCATATTGAGAACAAAGAAAAACCGTAATCCTGGATATCTCATCAAGAGATCCAAAACGTTTTATCGCCATTCGCTCTTCAAGATATTTTTTTACATGATCAGGACGCTCTTTTCTTGCAATATCCCAATATCCGCCTTCAGTCAATACAGCTCCAGGCATTACAGCAGACATGCTTATACCGGAGGACGAAACGTATCGCCCCACAGACCGTATATATGCATTCAGAGCGGCTTTCATAGCACAATAAGTAGGAGAACCCTGATTTTCCAACGCTGCAATAGAAGACATATGGACAATTCTACCCCACTTGTTTTTCTGCATATAAGGCAGGATTAAATGGTTTATCTCAACAGCTATTTCAAAATTGAATCTGTAAGAACGTCGCCAGTCTTCAATAGAACAAAGAGGATCCGTTATGCCTAAATTACCACCGACATTATTTATCACGATATCTGGATATCCAGCCCGTTCGGTCAAATCCTTTATCATACGAGAAGGTGCATCCTCTTTCGATAAATCATAAACTAATGAAATATGTTCTTTACCTTTTTTATCAATAAAAACTTCAAGCGATTCTTTACTTCTGGCTACCATTGCAACCCTTACACCCTCCTCTGCCAGTGCAAGGCAAACAGCCTTTCCAATTCCCTTAGAGGCACCGGTAACCAACGCAAGCTTGCCTTTTATGCCTAAATCCATACATAGTCTCCTTGATTACATCACGTTCAGCGGATTAATAATTCTTCTAGGATTTAAAGAAGCCAGACGGCACATAAGCATCCGGCTACTATCCAATGCTGTAAGTAAAATATCCTTCTTGCTAAAATCTATTTTATCCGGACTACATATTTTCAGATCTAAATTCTTATACTTCAATCCCGCTTTAGCAGGATCGTCATCAAAAATCCACTTCAAGTTAGAAAAAGATTCTCCCAAGTGATATTTCAGCACCGGAAGCATTTGTGCCGCACCGAATCCGTAAAGAGCCTCGCTTCCATTCATAAATGTCCCGCATATTTCCATCTGCTTCTGAAATAATGCATATTTAATGGCAATATCATTAATGCTTCTCAATGCATTATATTTTCTACTGCCTGTCTTTTTGCCTTTTTTCCTGACAATAACTATCAGTGCCCCCCAGAGAGTCCAATTTTTACAGCTCCCAATGACTTCTGCTCCGGCATCTTCCATTAACTTCAGAAAAGAAGCTTCGCTGTAATAGTTCACGTGCTGGTGAAAAATCTGATCAAATCTTCCGTTTTTTAATAATATATCCAAACACGGAAATTCAAAAGCAAAAATTGTATCTTCGGAAGTCATACTAAATAATTTTTCAATCACAGTTCTGGGAGAAAGAATATGTTCCATCGTATGACGGGAAAATACAAAATCAGGAGATTCGTTAAAATAGAGGCTGAAATCAGTATTCTCAATACTTTTGCCTGCAATCATTATTTCAGAATCGTCAATATAATTTTTCTTATCTGCAAAAATCAAATCAACACCAAGCAGTTTCACTTCCGCGCCCTTAAGTTTTTTCAAAGCATAACAATCATTACAACCAAATTCAACAATACGATTGAATGACATTTTAGGAAAAAAAAGTCGAAGAAAATTAATAAAAAAATCACACCCGGAACGAGATGTTTTGCTCTCTGCGGAGCGGAATAAATAAGTATCCTTGTATACGTCCTCCGGACGTGCCGAATTCTCAAGCTGACCGTGTCCACAGGATTCGCAATAGTAAAAAGCTTGATCCCTGCATGATTTGTCAATCGGCTCATTGGGCTTTCTGAATTCACCGGTAAATGGTAATTGAGGAAGATCAATAACTTTGGCAATATTTTCTCCGCAAATATTACAACTAGACATGGTGTAATTCCTTATTGAATTGAACGGATTGAAAAATCAATTCTCCGTTATCTTCTTGCGATCTGGTATAATGAATGTTTCCCAGATTCCGTCTGGTTTGTTTACGCCATTCTTCAACCTCTTCTTCGGTAATCCCCTGAAGCTTTGCTATGGTACGGCTTTTTTCTTTGGATGAAAAATTAATACGGTCCCATTCGAAAGCTCTTAGTACCTGCAATTCAAAGCCTGTAAATTCTGGAGTATTTATAGCACCTACTGTGTAGCCTGCCACTTCATCCTCAGATTTCAAAAGCCCTTTTTCTATGCAAATCCGCATAAGTTCAGTCTTTGGTAATGGAGTGGCAATATGAAAATTAACCATGTCAATATTTAAGTTCTCCGCGTATTTAAATGTTCTTCGTATCTGTTCCCAGGTTTCGCCAGGAGTACCTATGACAAAATTACTGACGACCTCTATTCCAAAAGATCTGGCTATATCTGAAATTTCCTTGGCTTTCTCAAGATCAACCGGTTTCTTAATCAAATGCTTTAACGTATCAGTGTCACCGCTTTCAATTGAAAGAGTAATTTGGTTGCAACCACTTTTAAGCATCGTCTCCAGAATCTCACTGTCAAGCGAAAAAACAGCGACATTCACGCATTTCCACGTCAGATCGGGGAACCGGGATATTATGCCATGCATTATATCCATGGCGCGGCGGCGATTAAATAAAAAATGATCATCGAGGAAAATAATTTCCTTGATTCCATGGTTCTTGGCAAGATATTCAATTTCCGATAAAACATTCTCAGCTGACCTGAGCCTTACTTTTTTCCCTGACACTGTACTGGCCGCGCAAAAAGTACATCCCATCGGACAGCCGCGCGAGGACATAGTTGTAGCAAATGGAAGTTGGCGTGAAATCAACGTATGCGCGTATCTGTGTTCAAAACTGCCATACTTTACAATGTCAAGATCAGAATAATCAGGAAATGGCAACGAATCCAAATCGTTTATAAAATCAGGACGGTCATTTATAATATTCCGCCCGGCATCGCGTAAAGCTATGCCTCTGATTCCGGCTGCTATTTTTTCGTTGCCTGAGACAATTGCTCTTAACAGCTCCTTTAAAACAAATTCGCCTTCTCCCATTATCAGATAATCTATGTCATTACACGATATTATCTTCTCTGGACAAACCGTAGGAAGTACACCGCCCACAATAACTTTAACATTCGGCAGGGTACTCTTTATAAAGCTCGCGTGATAATAAATTTCTTTAATATATTCAGTAGAGAACGAAGTAAGCCCGACAACATCAGGCTTAAACTCAAGCAACTTCTGTTTAATCAAGTCCTCTGATTCGCTGTCGAAATTCGGGTCATAAACAGTCACATCAAATTCATCGCTACAGCAAGCTTTAAGCAGACAAAGGCCGTAAGGAAGCAGTTTCCAGCTTCGTTTCCCCAATAACTGAAAATTAGGTTGCATTAAAACGACTTTTAACTTCTTCTTGATATTCTGCTTATTCATAATGTTTTTCTTTATTAAAAATTAAAAGGGTCCCTTGAACCAATTTCCCGGCACATCATGAGGACATTTTTTTTCCAGTTCCGGTATTTCATGGGGCAAATCAAAATGCAGTTGCTTGGCCACCTCTGCCACTATATCTTTGGCATTTTTATAAAAATACTTTGTTAATGCAAAACTTGTAGGTGTTGGAATGTCCGGTAAAGCCAACCTGGCAGGCGGAGCTTTAAGAGATGAAAATACCTCCATGGAAACCCTCGCAATAATTTCACCTGCAACTGAGCATGTTTCTGAGCCTGTATCTAAGACCAGAAGGTGTCCTGTCTTTCTGACAGAATTGAAAATAGTATTCCAATCTATAGGATTGAATGAACGTATGTCTATCAGTTCACAACTGATATTCAGCGTTTGCAGATAAGCAATTGCGCGCAATGCCTCGATATTCATATATGACATTCCTGCTATAGTAATCTGCGTACCTGCTCTCAATATTTTTGCCTTGCCTATAGGTACCCTGAAAGATGGATTTTCCGGAACGTTGCCGTCCTGATTATGCAGCCAGCGATGTTCAAGAAAAACAACAGGGTTGTCATCGAAGATACTTGACAGCAGAAGTCCCTTGGCATCTTCCGGAGTAGTCGGCATCACTACCTTTAGTCCAGGAATATGTGCGAACCAGGATTGCAGATTCTGTGAATGTGTCGGTCCCTGCCCCCAGCCCATTCCCAATATAAGACGGATTGTGATAGGAATAGACGAGGCTCCACCGAACATGTAATGCCATTTTGCAGCATTATTCACCAGCTGGTCCATTGCCAGCAGGAAAAAATCAAGTCTCTGATGTGTCATTACCGGGCGTATGCCATTGAGAGCAGCTCCGATCGCAATTCCGGTCATAGCGTTCTCCGAAGTAGGCATATCAAAAACCCGTTCAGAACCGAATTGTTCCTGAAGTCCTGAACTGGTTCCAAAGACTCCCTTGGGATCTGGAATGCCAAGACCATAGCAAATTACGTTTTTATCCTGTTTCATGGCCTGAGATAAAGCTTCATTTACAGCATGGGCATAAGAAATAGATCTAGTCATTAGCAGCCCTCCGAATAGATATGTCCGGACAAATCAGCCTTATCGGGAAAAGGAGATTGTTCAGCAAAAATAAATGCATCATTAACCTCGCTAACTACAGATTTGCAAATGGCATCCAGATCATTTTCTGTTCCAAAATGATTCTTCAGAATATAATTTTTCATTATAACAAGAGGGTCACGTTTTTTCCAGGACTCAAATTCTTCTTTAGAACGATAACCTAAATCATTGTCATAAGACGGTCCGCAGTGTTCTCTCCAGCGATAAGTGAATAATTCCAGAAAAACGGGCCCTTCTCCATTTCTTATCTTCATAAGGGATTTGACTGCCAGATCATATACTTCAGGCGCATTGTTCCCATCAGCCTGCGTTGTAACACATCCGATTCCGGCAACCATATTAGAGATCTGACGTCTATCCGGCTGACGTACGGAAAGAGGAGAATAGACTGAATATAAATTATTTTCACAGACAAAAAGCACCGGAAGTTTTTTCAGGACGGCGAAGTTCATGGATTCATAGAAAACGCCTTCTTCTACTGCACCGTCGCCCAAAAACACACAGGATACCTGATCTGTTTTATGTAATTGAATTGAAAGTCCCAGTCCAACACCTAGAGGAATAGTTCCCCCCACAATAGCAGTACTTCCCATGAACCCTGCATTTTTATCAATCAGATGCATGGAGCCGCCTCTGCCTTTGCCGCATCCGGTAACTTTTCCATAAATCTCTGCCATCATAGCCTTAAGATCACCGCCTTTGCCCAGATAATGTCCATGCGCCCTGTGAGTGCTGACCGCAAAATCATTTTTCCGCAAGGCAATGCCGATAGCAGCAGCCACTGCTTCCTGCCCTATACAAAGGTGCGTCGGACAACGCATCTTATTTTCACCATAACGTTCAGCAATAGTTTCTTCCGCAATTCTGATTTTTGATATTGAACGAAACAGCTCGATTGCAATTTTTGAATCAATTAGAGGCACAATATGGACTCCTTCATTTTTGAGGTATAGATGTCCTAAGGAATGAACCAGTAAAAATCCCCGGTATACCCGACTTCCGCAAAAAACTTTTTCCATTCATCAACATGCATAAATGTTTTCGCAGTCAAATTCCATGCTTCCATGAGCTCTTTTTCTTCAGAATTCCTGTATGCGTCAACAGTTATGAAACTGCCTTTACGGCTGATCCGTTCAATTTCCTGGAGAGCCTTCGCACATTCTTCGCGATCAAGATTATGGATAGTGTTTATGGAAATAACCACATCAAAAGATTTATTCTCAAAAGGAAGATCTACTGCATTGCCGACTTGAATATAAGGCTTCGTTTCGGGAACTGCATTTGCAATAGCATATTCTGAAATGTCAATACCTTTCAATTTTATATCGGGAATAAGTCGGCCCATATCATAGAGCATAAAGCCTTTAGCACAGCCGACATCAAGCACGGATGAATCAGCGGTCAATGCAAAGTGTTTCTGGAAATCCGGAATAACAGGCTCCCAGAAACGTGAATTATAGGAAAATCCGCCGTATCCTGTTTTACGATCACCGTCAAAGAAATCTTTACCGAATTGGCGGGCAATACGCCTGTCTTCTTCGGTTTTATCTGTTCCACGTTCTTTCACATTCCGTTTGGATTTCGGATAGTTCCTCAAAAGATCTATTTCCATATGATTCCTTTTTGCTGAAGAAAATTCATTATGTGCTTGTTTTCATTCATATGAAGTTCACATGTCCCGGTGGATTTTTTAACTGCCACAGATATTTATTAACTTCATCCATCCGGCAATTGATTTTACAGGTTTCCAGACAGAAGCTTTCAGCGATCCATTTCAGGAATTCAGCGCGTTTTTCGCCTTCCCATATCTCTTTAAATGTTGATTCATAAATATTTCCGTAAATGAATTTATCATTATCCAGATGTGCGATACATCCCCAGACATTTCCACCCGCATCAATATATGACCAGAAAGGCAGGGCCAGGCATTTCTTATATTCCCTTTCCTTATGGTCCCATTTACTCATTGCATTCAATCTGAAAATGATATTGAATTTTTCGTTCTGAAATTTCTTCAGTTCCTGCTCCAGGGATTCATATTCGCCGTATTTTATGTCATATGAATGCCTGTTCAGATGATGCGGCATATAAGGTTTCACTACAAAATAATCCAATCCGATATCAGAAGCTCTTTTTGCAAGATCAACCATAGTATCTGCATTGTCCGGCAGAAGTACTGACTGTATGCCGAGGGTACATTTATAGTTATTTTCTCTTCTCACTTTAACAGCATGTGTAAGATTTTTAAAAACCTTGTCAAAGTTTTCCGGCTGTGTTCCATGAACCTGCGCGTAAACATCTCTGGTTCCTGCATTGCAACTGACCTTTATCCATTCGGTAACCGGCAATATTCTCTCGATTTTCTTAGGTTCCATGAGTATGCCATTGGTCGTGAACGCACTATCTATTCCGTTTTCTTTCGTATGTTCTGTTATTTCACACATATCCGGATGAAGAAAAGGTTCCCCTTCCCCTGCATACATTATACTTTTCAGGCCTAATTGTCCGAGTTCGCTAATCCGTTCAAGAAGAATGTCTGTCTCTAATTTACGGTTTTTGTATCCCATAAAATCAACGCTGCAGAATTTGCATCTGATGTTGCATGCTCCGCAAGGACTTATCTCCATATAAATGGGATAAATATTTTTCCCGTTGAGCCAGTCCGCAACCCGCTCCGGATGGTAAATCAGCTTATGGCTGTCTATTCTGAATTTATCATTGCCCATGTTTATGCCTTGTGTATATATTTTTCAGGTAAGTATCTTAACGTATCAAAATTATCAGTGACCCATTCAATAGTTTCCCTTAACCCGTCATCAAGCGAGACATTACAATGCCAGCCCAGCTCGTCGGCCGCTTTCTGTGAATCAAGAATATACGCAGAGTCCTTACCCAGTCTATCTCTAACTGTTTTGACATGCTTATTAAAATCGACATTCATCAAACCTGCAATTTTCTCTACAAGCTGCCGGATGGAAATATTCCTGGCAGTTGAAAAGTGAAAAATATCTCCGGGATTTCCAGACCTTGCGGCCTTAAGAGTTCCTCTTACCACATCCCTGATATGGATAAACGACCTTACGGAATGGCCTCCTCCGTGCAGTTGGAGTTTTTCTCCGGAGAGAAACTTAAGGATGGTAATCGGGATTATTCGATAAAGTTGCTGTCCGGGTCCGTAAACATTTGCCGCTCTCGTGAAAACTACCGGGAATTTATATGTCTTTAGAAAAGTCATCAGGCTCATGTCCGCGGCCGCTTTGGAAACCGCGTACGGGGTACTCGGGCAGTAGGAAGTACTTTCTTTTACCAGCCCTTCACATGAACCGTAGACCTCAGGTGTCGAGACCTGAACGAATTTTTTTAGAAACCCGCATTTTCTGAGTCTGTCATGGAGTTCTATCGCCGAAACGGCATTGGTCATAAGCCATTGCCCGGGAGCCTCCCAACTTTGCGCGACCATACCTTGTGCCGCAAAATTAATCACGTAATCGGGTTTGAACTTCATCATGCGGTTTTCAATCCCGTCTATGTCCCTGTTCAAGTCCAGCTGGCAGAAAGTAAAATTATGGATTGAAGCATTAGATTTATATGGAAGAAATACCGGTTCCGGTTCCGGAGAACGGCTTATGCCCACGACATTCATTCCTTCGTCAAGGCAATGATTGACAAAATGTGATCCTGAGAATGAATTGCTCCCCAAAACTATAATTTTTTCAGACATTTTAATTTTCCACTATAAGGTCTATCCAGAAGTGAAGAAAGGCGGCATGGACAGTTTCGGCATCTCCGTATGTTTTAGCGGGCAGATAGGCATTCAATCTGCCAAGTCCCCTTAGCAGATTGTCCTCTTTCATCGCGCTTAAAGTTACTATGTCCATCTCCAGCGCATTTGCGATTTTTACTGCTTCAATGATATTTTCAGACATTCCTGAGCTGCTGATTGCCACCAGCATATCGCCTTTGCGCCCCCTTCTGCGCAGAGGTTCGGCAAAAACTTCTTTGTATCCGAGGTCATTGGAAATCGCGGTTATAAGCGCAAGGTCGGAAAACACCTGAGTGTGTAATTTTCCATTTTTAGCCATGTCCGCCGCAAAATGGCTTGCCATGGAGGCGCTGGCTCCGTTTCCAATCACATATACCGTTTTATGTTTAGAGCGGATATCCAATGTCAATTTATTGAGTTTGGAAAAAGCGGCTTCACGATCAAGCGGCCCGCCTTTACCGTCGGTAAATTCCAACTGCCCCAGTAAATTAAATATTGATGAGATTTTATTTCCCCAAGACTGGGCCATTGTCGTTTTACCTGTTATATTTGTTTAAGATACAGTCGCTAATGTACATGCCGTCTTATAGTTTTCCAAGGTTCCTATATCAATATTGAAGCCGTCAAATTTATATCCATACATCCGCCCCTGATAGGCGGGGAGTATTTCCTTGCTGAAATCTATATGTTTTTTGTCAGGAAAATCTTTTATTAGATTCGGGGACATCAGGAAAATTGCGGCACTGGCAAGATTAGACGTGGGTTTTTCGGGTTTTTCGATGAATTTGACTATCCTGTCGTCTGGGCCTATTTCTTCAGCGATTCCACACTGCTTGGGCAGATTTGTCTCAAACAGCGCCACGCTGAGCATGCTTTTTTTTCTGGTATGGAAATCTATGAATTTTCCAATATTGATATTGGTGAAATTGTCTCCGTGGCAAAAAAAGAAAAATTCTTCGCCTTTTATAAAGTCAGAGTTATTTTTCAGTGTTCCGCCGGTCCCATAAAGTTCAGATTCATGAACGCAGTGTATGCGCATGGAATAACGATGCGAGACCGAATCTATAAAATCCGTGATTTTTTCGGCAAGATAATGCGTGTTGATAAGGACTTCGTTAATCCCGCTTCTCTGGCAGTTGTCGAGCCAGTATTGGAGAAGGGGTTTCCCGTTTAATTCAACCATGCATTTCGGAATGTTTTCGGTAAGCGGTCTGAGCCTTCTTCCTTCTCCGGCCGCAAGTATTATAGCCTTCATTTGTAAATCGGCATTTCCATTTTAATTTCAGGCATAAGATTATTCAGTTTTTCCTCTTCATCGGTCATATTGCGTTGTTTAGGACCATCAAAGCTAAGGCTGTTTTTTGCTAAATCTTTCCACGCTCCGCCCCGTCACTTACTTATTGAGAAGTGACAGGTCTAAAAATAAAAAATGCCCGCACTGCATAACTGCTTGATTATCCCGAGTTCTCTGAGTGCCAGCATTTTGCCTCAAGATTCGGTTCCCTTGTCTGCTAACTTAGCCAGTTCAACGGATAAGTCAACCAGTTCTGCATATCGGACTCTGACTTTTTTGTGATCTTCAGTAACAATATTTTAGATATATATAATATGTACTAGCTCTTTTCCCTTGCCTTAATCTCGACGTGTCTATGCACGATTAGGTTATAATCGAAGATTCGGCGACAGCTGTCTTTATTGCCTTCAGGGTTTCAGCCGCAGACACAGACCATTTGAGTTTTGAGGTTACCATGTGAAATCCGGCATCGGCAATCCGCTTCCTCAGCGCGTCGTCGGTCATAAGCTTTTCTATTGAATCTGCCAGTGCCGCGACGTCGCCCTTCGGGAAGATAAGGCCATCCACGCCATGCGTTATATACTCTAGAGGACCCGGCGTATCGCTCGCAATGACCGGCAGGTGCACCGCCATCGCTTCGGCCCAGGCGAGTCCGAATGCCTCTCGGCAGAGTGAGGGGACGAGTGCGCAGTCGGAATTCCGCATCAGATCTCTTATTTCACCACGACCGAGCCAGCCCAGAAGGTTCAGCCACGGGGGCACGGGCATTGCCGGGTCAGGCATGGTGGAAGCTGTTGCTAGAAGTTCGAACTTCAATCCCTTTTCCGCAAGGATATTACATGCGTCAAGCGTGGTTTTGAACCCCTTCGATTTATCATCCATGCGGCCGGCAAGGAGTATCCGGAAATGATTACCTTTGCTACGATCTCTCCGGTCGGAGGAGGGGCTGAAAAAATCTGTATCCACGCCGAGAGGAACAATACTGACCCTGGCTGCCCCGGCGGAGGAAAGCAACGATTTCATTTCAGAATTGGAAACTATGGCATGAAGCCCTCTGAGTGCGGCAGAGATAGTCGCCGGGTAGTCGTTCCTGAAAATGTCAGCGACACGCATTTCTTCGGTAAGAGGGTTGTCGGCGCCATTTCTGAGATTGTATATGAAATCGCGATATTGTCTGGCGCAATCGACGCAGGAGTTTGGATTTTCGATTGTGCTTGAATCGCAGAGATGTGCATTGAGCCATCGCTGGTTATTTCTGGGGCATAGCAACTCCTCGGCATATACCCGGACAACGACGGGCCAGTGTTTCCTGAATTCCGTTATCAGGTACGGTTTAGTCGTCCAGGCATCGGCGATGACTACGGCGTCCGGGGCGAATTTTGCTGTCTCATCCAGAAGTCGGCCGATGAAAGTTTCCCTGTCTGGAAGTGTCTCAAAGTCAATAATATTGACATTGAGCTGTGGCTTTTCCTTGAAGACACCTCTTCCGAATGGTGAGGACAGAAAGCGCGCCGAAAGGATAAGCAATTCATTCGTTCTGGCAATGATTCCGAAGGTCTCAAATATGTCCGTGACAGCACCTCCCCCTGCGGGGGATTGCATGAGTGGAGCGATAACCGCTATTTTCATTTCTTTGTTCCATCGATAACATATTTTTGTGCAGGTTAAGAAGCACTGCGACTAAGATAGCAATCCGGTTCTCTTTTTTCAAGAAAATCCTGGGGCCGGAGTCTTTTTTTTAAACATGCCTACTGTAAGTCTTGAATCACCGCCATCCCGAAGTTAGAGTATCGGGAGCGTCCCTCCGGATGCAATTCAATTGAATATTGGGACGAATAAATGGAAAACAGCATCCTCTCTGAAAATATTGAAGCCATTAAAAAACGTTTCCCGCGTCTTGCTGACAAACTGAACGGCTATGACTTCGAGAAAATACACATCGTCAGAACCGAAGACGGCGCCTACTGCTATGCGCTGACACAACAAGACGGATCCCATGTGGCGGTCTCCAATACTAAAAATCCAGTTCAGGCGGCACGGAAAGCGATAGCCCAAATGCAACATCGGCTCGGACAGGGCCTGAGTCCGGCTGTCATCGTTGGGTTGAATCCAGGCATGGTTCTTGAGTCTGTGTTCAGGCACTTCGAGAGCAGGCTTTCCTTCAATGAGCCTTTTAGGCACATTTACGTCATCGTGACCTCCATTCACGCTTTTGCCGGCTGGCTCAAGGTTTCCAATCAGGTACCTATCATCATGAGGGAGGAACTTGCTTTCTTCTGGCATGAGGACATTGGAGAAATCGTCAGGCTCTGCGAAAAAGACTTTCAACGGTCACACCTTTTCATTCCGGTATCGGAGCTGCCTGAAGAACTTGTCACTCGTATTATCGACCCGTTAGCGCAGCTCTATATGAAAAGATCCCGGGAAACGGAAAAATATCAGAAGGAAAACAATGAATATTATGAGTCGATGAGTGACTCAGCCCTTCGGAAGGCGATATCGGGCGAAGCCGGGCGAAAACCGCGCCTTCTTATGCCGACGCATGCAAGCAGCACGGTTGTCCAATACAGCACCCGCGACACCTGTGCTGCCTTTGAATCGGCCGGATGGGAAGTTTCCATACTCAAAGCTGAAAGAGACCTATCCCCCTGGCTGATGGCCAAAGCTATAAACGAGTTTAAACCCGACGTCTTCCTCTTCATAAATCATCTCCGGACAGAAGATGAGAATATCTGCCTGTATCCCGATAATATGATGTTCATTACGTGGATACAGGATGCCATGCCTTTGGTAAACAGCCGCGTCTCCGCAAAGAAATGGAACGAAAATGCAAGGAAAAGGGAACGCGATATACTTGTCGGGTATACCGAGCAGCTCAAGGACTTTGGTTATGACGTAAGCCGCCTCTTCCCAATGGAGATGGTCGTGAACCGGGAAATATTCAACCCGCGCAGCCCAACCGCCGAAGAACTGGAAAAATATGCCTGCCAGATATGTTTTGCATCTAATCGGGGAAAGCCAACTGAACTCGTTTTAAGAGAAGAACTTGTGCCTGGAGTTAAGCCCTATGGGGTTTCCGGAGATTGTCTTTTTGCAATTCATGACGGCCTCTGGGCGAAGTATAGAGGCGGGGAGTGCATAACCACTTATGAAGAGCTGAAAAACTTTCTGCTGGAATTTAAAGAATTTAAAAAGGCATGGGGCAATTTGGACGAAGATAAACAGGCGTCTCTGCTTCAAAAGCTTTTCTGGAACCTGAATGATGTCATATACCGTCATGTTGTGCTTGAATGGCTCGACGAGGCTGGCGCGGATATTCATATTTATGGAAAAGGATGGCATATGCATCCGCGTTTCTCCAGGTATTACAAGGGCGCCTTGCCGCACGGTGCCGAACTCGCTTCCGCCTACCGTTGCGCGTCATGCTGTTTGCATCTGAACAGTCTGGAGGGTGTGCACCAAAGACTTGCGGAAATACTGGAATGCGGAGCCAGGCCGCTGATGAGAATTACAAGGCCAGAGAGTACGCGGCCCAATCCGGTACTTAACAAGGCAATGATATGGTTTATGGACAGGCTTAACCGTTTCAGTGCCGGAGGCGTGTATTCCTTTAATCTGGACGAACTTGAAGACAACGCCCAGGAAAATCGTCTTCTGGAATGGGTTTTTGACAGTGCAGCCGGACTCGCCACACTGAAAAGCAGTAAAATGATGGATGCAGATAAGTTCCGTTTAAGAGTTATGACTGAGTTGAGTGCTTCGCTTTCTCCCGTCCTGTGCCTTCTGGAACCGGGTGCACCGCATTGTCTATTTGACACTAAAAAGGCACTTAGTGCAATCATTGCCGAATTGCGGAACGAGCCTATGCCCAGGCGGGACGGCGAAAAACTCTTTCATTTCCATGCCCAGAATATTTCTGAAACAATCCGGCATGTAGTGGAGACTTTTTTGAGGGCTTCCCTTTCTGAGGCATCGGCCGGAGCGGGTGAAAATATTATTCTGGAACTCATAAGCATGGTGAAGTCCCTTGCCGTTCTCATCGAAATAGCGGAATATACCGAAAGGGAAAAGGCGGCCCGTGTCATAACCGATAAAGTATTGCGTGATTACTCGTCATCTCCGGTTATCATGCTTAAGGTCGCACACGGGTTATTGCTTGCGAGATGCTCCGTCGAATCTGCACGAATTATATCCGCGCTTGATTTTACTGAATGCTCCAAGTTATTTCACTTAAACGACTGGGTCGATGCGCTTTTCAATTCGGTAGCTTCCCTTGGCATGCCGGATCAGCTTATAAAATTTATCGAAAAGATCAGGGCATCGGGTACGCTTGATAGAGAAAAGTTAGACAGGTTCAGGCTGAGGGCTGCCGAGATATTCATCATGCTCGGCCGTCCACAACAGGCCGAAGAACAGCTGGCTTACCTGAACTTTTCAGAAATAAGGCTTCCTGATTTTTTGGATTCTCTGACTGTTTCTTATTTGCGGCTTGGCGCGCTTAACGATGCCGGACTTGTATTAGCTTTTGCTGAAAAGGAAGGATTGCAGGGGCCATTTTTCAGATTCAATAAGGCCCAGCTTGAAGCTTGTTCCTGGAATTATGAAAAAGCTCTTGAATTGCTCACCTCTCCGGAGGCTGTGCCCATTCCGATATCGCTGGGCGACAAGCTGAACCGTATGTGCGTTGCGAATTTTATGGGACGTTTTGACGATACGCTCTCGGTTGCCGAAGAAATAAGTAAAGTAGAAAAAGCGAATGCCATTTCGGAGCCGTATGTGACAGAGATGGCTCGTGCGTTGAGGTCCATCGGCAGATTGGATGAATCGCTTAACTATTTCAGTACGGAATTTGAAATGCGCCCGGGGATCAACTTGTGGCGATGGATGCTCAAGTTTGAATATGCCTTGACTCTTATAAGCCAGGGAATGAAGGGAAAAGCCAAAGATATAGTGAGGGACGGAGCCCGGACTCAGTCAATTGCGTTGAACAATTGTTTCAATCCCTGTTTATTCCTTTATCATGCAATGCGTGCATCTGAAGATGCCTCGTATATTCCAGATACGCCGATTGAGGAATGGATTGCAAATGCGTCTCTGTGGCCGGCTCCATTTCGCCGCTATAAGGCATGGATGCTCATCTTAACGGCAGCAGTGGCTAAAGCGGGGAATAAAAATATACTGGCGCGTGAAGCCGTAAACGCGATTCTCGACGATCCGATAATGCTGCAACCGGAAAAAGGCTTACAGTTACGGGAGATGCTTGAAAAAGCAGGAGGGCAATGGGGAGACGAAGAATTTTTAAGTCGGCTTGCCTCGGCGCTCTGGCCGTTCCTTCCGCCCGGCACATTCGAGATAAATATGTTCAAATATATTTCAGGCATGACAAATGAGCATAATAAAGGTTTTGAAGGGAAACAGGAGCTAAGATGAAAACATTATATCTTCATGTCGGCTACCCCAAAACAGGTACGACTGCACTGCAAAACTTTATGATGCTCAATACTGACGTATTACGCAGGAAAGGTATCTGTTATCCGCATACAGGCTGCGAAGAGAATTACCCGAAACATAGCGGCATTGTAAATGCAACAATGCTTTCGGAGGAGTTTCTCGACGCTTTGCTGGCTGAAATTGCGAAAGAAGCGGCTGAATCCTCGAGAATAGTTATTTCCTGCGAGAATTTTCTCATTCCGGAGTTTGGAATCGACTTGGAATATGTTATAGGCCGAATGAAGAAAATAGCGGACAGGGTATGCGTAATAGTTTATTTGCGGAGACAGGATGAATGGGCACAATCAGCCTACGCGGAAAGCATAAACAGCTGGCCATATTACACAACAATCAGCCCTGAAGATCCCGATCTTCCCGCCAAGATTCCCATGAGTTACCTTATGAACACTCGCGGATTCTGTGATTATTTGGCTCAGATAGCAGGAAAAGAAAATCTAATTGTCAGAATATATGAAAAACAACAACTTCTGCACGGCTGTATCTTTGCTGACTTCCTGGATATTTTCGGTCTGCCAATAACTGAAGAATATAAAAAACCGGCGGACATAATGAACCCTGGTTTATGCAGAGACAGCCTCGAATTTGTACGTCTTAACAACTGTATTCTCTCTGCCAACTCACAGAAGGGCCGTATTCCCGGAAATAGAGTGAAAGAGTGGCAGTTGTCACTGGGGAAGGCGAATCCGTTCGGTACTCACAGGCAGCTCTCTGCAAATATTTGCCTTGCGATAATAGAAAAATACAGAGCGGAAAACGAAGAAGTTGCGCGGAAATATATGGGGCGGGCTGATGGGATATTGTTCAGGGACCCTCTGCCCGACGCGTCGGAGCCTTATGAACCTTATTCCGGTTTGTCCGAAGAGAAAGCTTTTGACATAATATCATTTGCAGCGGAACGGGTGCCGCAGGAAACTATCGTTGATTTTATAAATACCGTTGAATTTCAATCTTATCATGGAGACGGTCTGGCAAAAGAAGCGGCGAAAATTCTTTTGCCAGCGGCTGAGCGCTTTAAAGATGGAATCTTAAATTCTGCATTGTTCTTGGATAACCCAGCCTTTGACCTATGGAAAATAGCATCCGAGCCAAAACGTACAGGCGCCTTGCATATCTGGCAATACTGGGATTTTTCTGAAGATGCGCCTGCTCCTGACTTGATAAAACATTGCAATGAAAGCGTGTTGAAATGTTGCTTTCCCGGCATTCGTCATGCTCTTTTAAATAGATACAGAGCTGCGATACTTCTGCCTGACCTTAACTTACGTTGTTTCGACCTTCCTCCTGCAAATGCAGCCGATTACCTCAGGGCGCATATTCTGAGCACGTATGGCGGATTGTGGATAAACGCATGTTACGTGGCTTTTAAAAGCCTGGCGCCCGTGATTGAGAAAATCAGAGAGCATGGACTGGTTTATACCTCTTATTCAAAAGAACAGGACGGACGGCCTCTCGTGGCTTTTATGGGAGCAATGCCGGGACATCCGATATTTACGAAAATGAAGCATGCGCTTGACGGGATACTTCAGGATTTTATAAAAACAGGCAAAGTACCAGATAAACATGAAACGGGAACTTTGCTTCTATCCTCGCTTTTAACGGAAGACTGCGGTTTTTGCTATCCGGCAGAGCTAATCTCCGGGGTGCCCATTTACGGAAGGATATGGGACTTGCCCAAGTCGATAAGTTCCGATGCGTTCGGTCAGTTTTTGGAATCCGGCGAAATAGGAGCTTACAAACCGCCAATCCGTTAAAAAACTCAAATATCTGGCATTGTTACTGCGAAAATATCTCAGATATTGCTTATAGTACATAAGCTAAGCTTGGAAAGGAGTCCATTAAAATGCAGGCTGTGATTCTGGCCGGAGGAATGGGTACACGTATATCGGAGGAGTCGCATCTGAGGCCTAAGCCCATGATTGAAATAGGCGGACGCCCCATTCTCTGGCATATAATGAAGATTTACCACACATTCGGGATATCGGATTTTATCGTATGCCTCGGTTATAAAGGCTATGTTATAAAGGAGTATTTCTCTAACTACTTTCTACACATGTCTGACGTTACATTCGACATGGCGAGCAATAGTGTCGAAATTCACCACAAGTACGCCGAAAACTGGCGGATAACCCTTGTCGATACCGGATTGGGGTCTGGAACAGGCGGACGCTTGAAAAGAGTGGGGGAATATCTTAACAAGGGCAGTTTCTGCTTTACCTACGGGGATGGATTGAGCAATGTACCTATAGATAAACTCATCAAGTTTCATAAATCCTCGGGCAAGAGCGCAACGATGACGGCGGTTCAGCCTCCGGGCAGATACGGCTCAGTCGATATCGCGGCAGATGGACATGTTTCCCATTTTATGGAGAAACCTGCCGGGGACGGCGGCTGGATAAACGGAGGATTTTTTGTCCTTGAGCCTTCTGTTCTGGATTTAATTTCGGGGGATTCCTGCAGTTGGGAGGGGGACATTGTTCCTGAGCTGGCACGCGAGGGAAATCTTGCGGCATACTGCCATGAAGGATTCTGGCTTGCGATGGACACAATGAGGGACAAGACGCTTCTTGATGGCATGTGGGACACAGGGAAGGCCCAATGGAAAGTATGGGAAAATTGATATGTTAAACGGCTTTTACAAAGAGAAAAAAGTTTTTATAACAGGACACAGCGGATTTAAGGGTTCGTGGCTTTGCCGCTGGTTGCTTTCGGAAGGCGCGTCCGTTACAGGCTATTCACTGCCGCCGGATACGGAACCTTCGCTGTTCAGGCTGCTTAATCTCGAAAAACAAATAAAACATATTGAGGCCGATGTCAGGGATACGGCACGGCTTTCCAGGGAACTGTCCGAGGCTCGTCCCGATATTGTATTTCATCTGGCGGCTCAGCCATTAGTCAGGCGTTCGTATAAGGAGCCGCGTTTGACATGGGAAACCAATGTCATGGGCACTGTCAATCTGCTTGATGCCTTACGCTCTTGCGAAACAGTGCGTTCAGCTGTCGTCGTAACATCTGACAAGTGCTATGAAAACCGCGAGTGGCTCTGGGGATACAGAGAAGATGATGCTCTAGGCGGACACGATCCCTACAGCGCGTCAAAAGGGGCGGCTGAACTTGCCGTAAGTTGCTGGCGGCGTTCCTTTCCATCTTCTGCCAAAATAGCAAGCGCAAGAGCCGGAAATGTGATTGGCGGCGGCGACTGGAATTCTGATCGGCTTGTTCCTGATTTCATAAAGGCCATTCAGACAGGGAAAACACTTCTGCTTCGAAATCCAGTGTCAATCCGTCCGTGGCAGCACGTGCTTGAGCCGTTATATGGATATATGCTTTTGGGCAAACGCCTTTTCGGAGAAGAAGGCGCGTCTTTTGCAGAGGCTTGGAATTTCGGGCCGCCGGATACAGCGGCTGTCACCGTAAAAGAACTGGCTGAAAAAATGATGCTTATATGGGGCGGCGGGAAAGTTGAAATCGACCCGGCGTCTTCAAGTCAGCCGCATGAATCGGGATTTCTCAAGCTGGATTGTTCTAAGGCCGCTTTAAGACTCGGCTGGCGTGGATTGTGGGGGATTGATGAGACTCTCCGCCATACAGTCAACTGGTATAAGTCTCAAGTCGACGGGGCCGATTCCACCAGTCTCTGTGATTCGGATATCAGCGCATATCAAAACGGAATTGAAATAAATGGGCAATAGATTTACCGGAATTGAAACGCCGCTCAAGGGGCTTCTGGAACTTCATAGAAAACCTGTCGGTGACGAACGCGGTTTTTTTGAGCGGCTTTTCTGCGCCGAGGACATGCGCGAATTCGGGCACCCCGGCGTAATAGCGCAAGCAAACCGTTCACTTACAAAATGCAGAGGCGCGGTGAGAGGAATGCATTTTCAATATCCACCGCACGGCGAGTGGAAACTTGTGACATGCCTTAAGGGAAAAGTATATGACGTCGCTGTAGACGTAAGGCACAATTCTCCGACGTTTCTGAAATGGCACGGAATAGAGCTCTCCGAAGACAAGCATGTTTCACTCCTGATTCCCGAGGGCTTCGCCCATGGATTTCAGGCACTTACAGAAGACTGCGAAATGGTATATTTTGCTTCCTGCGCATATTCTCCGTCCTCCGAAGACGGTCTGCGCCCTGACGATCCGGCCCTTGCCATAAATTGGCCGCTTCCGGTTCAGCAAATGTCCGAACGCGATGCTTTTCATCCGCTGTTGACTGGCGTATGGCTGGGAGTTGGCGGGGAGGAAAGAAAACACTGATGAAAATACTTGTAACAGGCGCATCCGGATTTATCGGCAGTCATGTCGTAAAAAGACTTTTGTCGCTGGGGCATGAAGTCGTGGCAACGGCAAGAAATCAGGAAAAAATCCGCACGTTTGACTGGGCTGACAAAATCAGGTTCATCCAGTCCGACCTGAATGAGGCAAAAGACAATTATTTTGATTTTTTTGAAAACCCGGATATATGCATACATCTTGCATGGGAAGGTCTTCCTGACTACAAGAGCCTCTTCCATATCGAAAGAAATCTTCCCGCAAACTATGCGTTTATAAAAAATATGCTAGCCAACGGGCTTAAGGATATAACCGTAACCGGCACATGTTTCGAATACGGGATGCAGAACGGCCCCCTAAGTGAAAATATGCTGACCATTCCAAATACTCCATACAGCCTTGCGAAGGATACGCTTCGAAAATTCATCGAGCAATTGAAAAAAACAATGGAATTTAACTTTAAATGGGTACGTCTTTTTTATCTTTACGGCGAGGGGCAAAGCTCCCGCTCGCTGTTTTCTCAGCTTGCAGCGGCCCTGAAGAATGGAGACGAAGTGTTCAACATGTCCGGCGGCGAACAGTTGCGGGACTATCTCTCCGTTGATGAAGTTGCCTCTGGTATTGTTAAAACAGCACTGCAGAAAAAAGTAACCGGCATCATAAACTGTTGCAGCGGCAAACCCGTATCGGTTCGTAAACTGGTCGATGACTATATAGCGGCAAGCGGACGAAGCATCCGGCTCAACCCGGGATATTATCCATATGCGGATTATGAACCAATGGCATTCTGGGGAGAGCACAAAAAAATTGATAGTATTGAAAATTCAAATTTGACGGGGAGTATATAAAATGAAGACTCCTGATGAATTGAAAATATTGCATATAACTCCGCACATGGGTGGCGGGGTTGGCCGGGTAATATCTGGGATATCTGCATCGGACGGAGCCAGTCACAGCATTGTTTTGCTGGAGGAACCCACCTCTCTTCATTTTGTGAATGCGGCCATGGATTCAGGAGCCGCCGTTTTCATAAAGCCATGCCATGCGGAGCTTGTGCGTAAGGTCGATGAGGCCGATGTTGTTATCGCGCACTGGTGGCATAACCCTAATTTGGCAAAATTCCTTGCGCATTTTCCGCCATCTCCTGCGAGGCTTGTCATATGGTCCCACATCTCCAATCTCACGGTGCCTGCGCTGAGTCCTGGTTTTCTGAATCAGGCTTCCATGGTCTGGTTTACTACTCCGGCATCCTATTCAGCGGAGATTTTTTCAGGTTTACAGCAAGATATGTTGATGGAAAAGAGCGCGATTGTTTACGGATGTGCCGGCCTTGACGATTTTCCGGACCTTCCGCGTCAGGCGCATAACGGGTTCAATATCGGTTATCTGGGGCTTTTGGATCATTCTAAGCTCCATCCCGACTATGTTGCTTTCTGCAAGGCTGTAAATATTTCCTCCGCGCATTTTATCCTGGCAGGAGACGGCGGTTCGCACGATAAGCTTAAAGATCTGATGCACAGGCATATACCGGAAAGCGCAGTTACTTTTCACGGTTATATAAAAGATGTTCCGACACTTTTGTCAAGTTTCGATGTGTTTGGATATCCGCTTATGCCGCACCATACATGCACTACGGAAAATGTGATTCTTGAGGCGATGGCTTTAAGGGTGCCTCCCGTGCTTCTTGACCAGCTTACGGAGCGATACATCATAAAGGACGGAGAGACCGGCCTTTTGGTATCAGGCCCTGAAGAATATGGAAAGGCAATGAGATATCTTTTTGAGAATCCGGAGGAAAGGTTGAAAATGGGGGAAAGGGCCAGGAGTCATGTCATTGAAAAATACAGCAGGGTACGGATGCAGGAATGTTTTTACTCCGCGATAGAAAGGGTGATGGCACAGCCCAAACGGTGTATGGATTTCAGTGAATGCACAGGAAAGACACCATCGGACTGGTTTGTATCATGCCTGGGCAGGGATAGGTCCTGTTTTTCATCAAGTCTCTGTGCCGGACTCTCCGGTCAGACGAGCGAAATGATGGAAATGATTCTAGGTTGTAGTCCGCTGCTGAGAGGCGAAAATAAAGGGTCTGTATTTCAGTATGCTCGGGCTTTTCGTGACGATAATATGCTTACGGCGTGGGCGGATATTATGAAGGAGGCTTCTTATGCCAAACGAAATTAATGCTGGTATAGTCCGTGATTTATTGGATTCGGAGGAGTGCGTCGCAAGGAGAATGTTTGTCGGCGACATACTGAAGAGGAAGAAAGTCTATATATACGGAGCCGGAAATGCAGGTGTCCTGACATTCTTAAATTTGCAGAGCCAGGGGGTGGATGTAGAGGCTTTTTTTGATCTCCGAGGTTCCGAGGGGCAGAGTTGTTGTGGAAGGCCTGTTTTTCTTCCCGCTTCCTGTGCAGGGATTTCTGACAAAGAAGCTTCGGTAGTGATTGTAGCATTCTTTTGCGGGCAGAAGGAATTTGACGATATTCGGGGCCGCTTGTCGGAATGGGGATGGGAAAATATCATATATTTTCATGGATTGAGACTGATCTTTGAATCGCCTTCCATCGTAATAAAAACAGCCGGTCTTCTTGAAGATGACGCAAGCTGCGATGTCTTTAATAATTATTTGAAAGCGTTGATTTATGAAAGACCCGGGTATTTTTCAGCGCCATCCGGGCAACCCCAATATTTTGATCCGTCAGTCCCGCTTGTAAAGAATACATCGCGTTTTATTGACTGCGGAGCATTTGACGGGGATACGGCAAGGGACCTGAAGAGAATTAAAGGAGAGGTCGAAGCGATAGCCTTTTTTGAGCCGGATGGCAATAATGTTGCAAGGCTTTCTTCGAATCTTAAGAATGAGCGATTTGCAAAAGAGCAGATACTTTTTCCCTGCGGAGTTTGGAATAAGTGTGAAATATTGAAATTCCGTTCAGGGTTGCAGACCACAAGCGGTCTGGCGGACAGCGGAGATACCTCAATTCAATGTGTTGCAATTGATGATGTGATTCCAGACTTTTCTCCCACCTTCATTAAAATGGATATCGAAGGGGCTGAATGCGAAGCCCTTGAAGGCGCACGGAAAACAATCAGCAGGTGCGCCCCCGACATGGCAGTCAGCGTCTATCACAAATTGGAGCATCTATGGAACGTCCCTGGCCTGCTTCTCTCCATGTGTCCCGACTATCGTTTTTACCTCCGAAGTTACGGGATTAACGGGCTTGAGACTATATTATATGCAGTATGTCCGTAAATTAAAAAAAATGCAAAACAGGTGATTTTATGAGCGCAGTAGTTAAACCAAGTTATGACACGCAACGCAGGCGCTTGGCTGACAGCTTGCCCTTATCTGCCCCGTTTACCGTATTCATAGAACCAACCAGATATTGTAATCTTAAATGTTTTTTTTGCATGCATGGTACCCGCGGGAATTCCGATGGCGCCTTGGCCAGAGCCGGGCTTGAAGTGAAGCATATGGACTTCGAATTGTATAAATCTCTTATGCGCCAGCTTGCTGAGTTTCCTGAACCTCCTATAAGAATCGTATATTCAGGGCTTGGGGAACCATTGATGAACCTCCGCCTTTCTGAAATGATAGCTTTTGCCAAGGATATGAATATTTTCAAGCGCCTTGATATACTGACCAACGCAACTTTGCTTACTCATGAGCTGTCGGATTCCTTGACCGCTTCAGGAGTGTCACGCATTCAGGTTTCGCTGGAAGGGCTTGATTCCAAAAAATACAAAGAAGTAACCGGCGTCAATATCGATTTCGAAAAGCTCAGGGAAAATCTGGACTATCTCTATACGCATAAAGGAAAGAGTTCTGTTTTTATAAAAATCATAGACGCTCTTCTTGAAACACAGGAGCAAAAAGACCTTTTTTATAAATTGTTCGGGGGGATTTGCGACCAGATATTTATAGAGCACCTCATAACTTTGCAGCAGCCGATGGGGAATCCTAAAGGACTTGCCGACAATACCCGCAACCTGAACAATGAGGAAGTTGTCCCGCGCGATGTCTGCCCTGTTGTTTTCTATCAGCTTCAGATCGATGTCGACGGCAATGTTTTTCCCTGTCCGGTAAGCGGTCTGCCCGCATCGTTTGCAATGGGAAATATTAAAGAAGAAACCCTTGTTGAGATATGGAACGGCAGAAAGCGAAATAAGCTCATCTGTTCCCATTTGCGGCATGAACGCAGCAGGGTGCCGATTTGCAATACATGTCATGCTACATCATGTATTCTCGATGAAAATGAGAACCTTGATGATGATACCGGAAAGCTCCTGCAATTCTTTGACATTGATAAGGAGGTGAAAAATGCCATCTGAAATAAAACCCATATGCGGCCTTGAGAGAATAAAACTTTCAGAAGCCGTGCCGCTGAAGACGCCATTCACGCTGTTTGTTTTTCCAACCACTTATTGTAATTTTCGCTGCAATTATTGCGGACATTCACTGGGCGCCGAGAAGATGAAGGAACAGTATGGCTTTACGCCGCAGCAGATGCCGATGAGCACTTATAAGAAGATACTGGAGCAGTTGAAGGATTTTCCCGACCGTCTCAAACTCCTTTCCCTTACCGGACATGGCGAGCCGCTGCTTAATCAGCAGCTTCCCGACATGGTGAGGATGGCTAAAGACGCTGATATAGCAGAGCGGGTGGAAATTATAACCAACGCATCTTTGCTTAATCACAATGTGGCCCTGAGAATGATTGATGCAGGGCTGGATACTCTACGAATTTCACTCCAGGGAATCAGCAGCAAAAAATACCGTGAGGTGTGCGGCGTAAATCTTGATTTTAACGAACTTACTGAGAATATACGCTTCTTTTATGAACACAAAAGGTCGTGCGAGGTATTTGTAAAGGTCATGGATGTCGCTCTCAATCCGGGCGAAGACGAAAAGTTTTACGATATATTCAGGGACATAAGCGATCGCATGTACGTGGAGCGTTGCCGCCCTGTCTACAGTGGAGTCAATTACTCTGAAAAGTCCTGCATTACCGCTGACCGTTACGGTCGGACTCATACCAAAAGAGACGTATGCCCGCTCGCTTTTTTTATGCTTGGCATATTTCCTGACGGAGATGTAGAGCCATGCGATACGATATATAAACCTGTAGTTCCGGGGAATGTCAATGAATCAAGTCTTTTCGAGATATGGAATGGCGCAAAACTCAAAGAGTTCCGGATTCAACAGCTTAACGGGAAGCGCTATGATAATCCTAAATGTGCAACCTGTTGCGCTCCTGATGATGTATCTCATCCCGAAGACTCGCTTGATGATGACGCTCCTGCAATATTGAACCGTTTAAACAGGAGTGAATCGTAAAATGGCAAAAATTGTTCAAAGCAGCTGTCAGGAACGGGCGCCTCTTGCTGATATATTGCCCTTGGAGCAGCCGTTTGCCGTACATGTATTTCCAGCCTATTTCTGTAATTTTAAATGTTTTTACTGCATTCACAGTTTGAGCGAGCCGGATTTTTCGGAGCTCGGACATAAAAAACAACTCATGTCTTTTGATACCTTCAAGCATGCGGTGGATGGCTGCGCCCTTTTTACGGAAAAACTTAAGGTAATGTCGTTTGCCGGACACGGAGAGCCGCTGATTAATCAAGAGCTTTCTCAAATGATTGCCTATGCAAGGGATAAAGGTATAGCAGGCAAGCTGGAATTGGTCACAAATGGCTACCTCCTGTCAAACGAAACATCACTTGCGCTTGTTGATGCCGGGCTTGACAATATCAGAATATCCGTGCAGGGCCTTTCCTCGGAAAAATACAGGAAGGTTGCCGGAGTAGATGTCGATTTTGAAAAATTCCGAAGCCAGCTGGAATTCTTCTACAAGCACAAGGAACAGTGCAATATTTATATAAAAATCGTGGATTCCGCTCTGGAAAAGGATGAGGATAAGCGCTTTTATGAGCTTTTTGACGGGATTTGCGACAGAATCGCGATTGAACATATCGTGCCTACCGCGCATGGCGTGGACTATGAGAAACATGGGACTGTTTTTGACAAGACCCAGCAAGGCTATGAACACCGACGCATTAAAGTCTGCCCCATGCCCTTTTACGCTATGATAGTAGAGCCTGATGGCAATGTCAGGACGTGCTGCGCTACAAAATTCCCTGTGCTGCTGGGAAATGTAAATCAGGAAAGCCTTCCAGGGATATGGAAATCCACTAAACTTAGAGATTTTCAGGAAATGCTGCTTAAGGGGGAACGCTTCAGGCATCCTGTATGCGGGGAATGTACCAACCCCGACTACGGATTGCAGCCGGGCGATCTGCTCGACGAAAAAGCGGCAGATATCCTTACAAAAATTGAAAAAGAAAATTCGACCAAATGAAATGACGGATTCAGAAATATGATAAAAGACGTATCTGTAATTATCCCGATATATAATGAAGCATACGGCGTTGAAAGAGCCGTCCGCTCTGCCGTTCACCAGTGTGAACATCTCTACATCGGAGACAATGCATCCACTGATGGGTCATCGGAAATATGCATGCGTCTGGCGAAGGAATTCCCCGAAATTATCTCATACACCCGTCATCCGAAAAACATGGGAAGCAGGTATAACGGAAGCATTTTTCTTCTTTCTCAGGTTAAAACGCCTTATTTTATGTATCTGGGCGGACATGATTACATATCATCTGATTATGTTGCAAAACTGAAAGAGTTACTGGATAATAACCCGGATGCCGTGCTTGCCGGCGGCAAGTGCATCGGAGTATTCAGGGATGGGAAGCATCCTGTCTCCTATATAGCTCCGGATATGAAACCCATGTCAAGCGAAAGTACGTTTACGCGAGTCAATCATATCGCGTCAGGGCATTGCGCCGGAACTTTTGAGGGATTTATTCAGTATGGACTGCAGCGGACGGAAATATACCGTATGGTTTGCAGCAGGCCGTATCCTCTGGCTGGCAGCGACATGATCGGACTTATGCGCCAGGCGGAGGCAGGCAAGTTCCTGATAAACGATGAAGTTTTTTTCTACTATGAGCATGATGTCGTATACTCGCGCCAAGAGTCATACTATAGACTTAACGCTAAAAATGTTGATGATAAAAACTTTAGCGAGATAGTGTCCCGGATGACAAAATGTATGTATCTGCATATTGTCAGATCCGTCAGATTTTACACGCTTCCGATTCTTATAAAGATGGTGATAACCCGCTACCAACTGACCAAGATGTATGCCGGCTTCAAGTTGAGAAGACATGACTGGACTGGCTTCCTCTGCAATATAATCATATTCCTTAAAAAAAACCTTCCCACGATGCATTCAGGGGATGATTTTCTGTTGGCCCGCCGCCTTAATTGCCTGTGGGGAAAAGGCATCCTTAAAAACAAGAAAATAGCACTTTATGGAGCCGGTCTTCATTCGAGACGGCTTCTGGCAACGCAGATTATTCCGGCTGATTCAATAGTTGCCATATTTGATGACAAGCCGACAGTAGACGTTATTGAGGGCGTTCCCGTATTGCACGTGTCGCAGTCCCGCAGTTTAAAATACGATATCATACTTATAAGTTCCGATACCGTTGAAAAAGTCCTCTACCGGCAGGCAAAGCTATGGGCGCCTGAAGGCGTTAAAATTCTTCGCCTGTATTTTTGGAAACTAGGGTTAAGTAATTTCATTACCGGCTTCCGCATGCAAAAAGGGGATGATAATTTACAAAAACAGCTGCTCTGGAAACTTATGCAGAAAAAATCTGTAAAAAATAAGAAGATAGCTCTTTATGGCGCGGGTGCTCATACCAGTCGACTGATGGATAAGCACATAATTCCGGTTGAGTCGATTGTCGCGATTTTCGATGATAACCCGAAGTCGGATTCAATTAATGGTATTCCGCTCCTTTCTACTTCTCAAGCGGAAAGCATTAAATATGACGCTCTCCTTGTCAGCTCTGACACCATCGAAGGAGTCCTCTATAAAAAGGCAAAAAGCTGGGTACCCCGTGGCGTTTCGATTTTGACGTTGTATTCCTGGCGTCTCTGGTTTATCCAAAGGAATGATCTGAAGATCAAATCAGTGGAGCCATCTTTTCCGGCTCCGGGGAAAGAGCATTTTTTGTCGCATATTCTTTCTGATTTGGTGAGCCGCGGATTTGGTGAGGGCAAAAAAATAGCGATTTACGGCACTGGTTTGCACTCGACGTGGATACTTAGGTCGCGTATTTTTCCGGACGGGGCATTCGTCGCGGTTTTTGATGATAATCCAAGAGTTGACAATACTGATAACGTTCCTGTTTTTCCGATTGAGGATGTAATGGAAAAACATTTCGATTTTCTGATTATAAATACAAATTCAAAGGAAGAAGAGGCTGATTTATATCGGAAAGCAGTTGCGTGGAATTTGCCTGAGAATTCAATAATACGGATTTATTCCTGAGAAGGACGATTTGTTTCTGGTTTAGATTTATAAACGGTATAATAAAAGAAGGAAGTTCTGATGGATACGTTTCAGTTAAAAACTTTTACCCTTGATGACCTTTCTCCAGCTGAACAGGATAGATTCTTGCATGCGCTTGCGGGAATGGGCATAAAAAAGGTTGCCGTATGGGGTGCTGGAAGGAACGGCAATTTCATCCTTTCCCTTTTACGGAGAACAGATATCGCCGTCGTAGCTGTTTATGACGCAAATTCCGGCGCTGTTCTTCACGGCTTTGACGTTCTGCCTGAGCCTACTGTTCTTGGGGATGTCGATTGCGTCATTATTGCCATGAATGGCCCGGAAATTGTAGTAGATAGAATATTTAATAAGTGCCTGGAATCCAAGATACCCGCTTTGCATTTTATAAAGAAAGTACAAGTTTCTGTTCCCATCTATGTGGAAAACTTTTTTGAAAAAGAAAAAGAAATCAATAGCGGACTTACGAAACATATCAGCAATCTTGAATTTATGAGTGACGTCTTGCGTAAGCTTCATGATGTGAAGACGAATAGAAATTTTGTGGAGCAGATTGATTCGGAGAAGACTGTTGTCGCTACTTTTTCGGCTCTTCTTGAAAAAGCTTTTGTTCACTACGGGAAAAAGAATGGATGTATCCCTGATTTTCTGGTTGCGGATTATGAACAATGGGATGTGAAAGATATAGAAAAATGGCAAAACATATTCAAGGCCAATAAAGCCCGTATTTTATCTTTTGATCAAAAACATGAAATTAAAGGGCGCCGAATCTGTCTTTTTGCGGAGCATATACACTGGGATACATTCTCGACCAGAAGACTTGAAGGAATTTTGCAAAAAGAGGGATTGTTGAATGACTGTTTGTTGGATATTGCTAGAGTCAGGAGCTTTATTCAATGCCAGGCGGTTCCTGATTTTGTAGACAAAAATCTGGAAGATATCAGCACTGTATACGGCGCATTGAGTGACGAAGAAAGCCGGAAGATATTTCTCGGGACAATAAAATCCTTGATGACAGGTGACGCACGATATGTTGCTGAAAATTCCAGCTATGAGGTATACGACCACCCGCGCGTAAACGCAGAACCCGGCGACATCATTGTTGATGGCGGCTCATGGGACGGCGGAACATCAAAAAGATTTGCTGACTTGGCAGGAAAAGAAGGTTTTGTATTTGCGTTTGAACCCGTTTCGGGACCATTCGCCAACTGCCGCCAAAACACGGCTGACTATCCCAATATACTAGTCGAAAAACTTGGGTTATGGTCGTGTCCCGGTTCATTTTTTATTGAAGAGAACGGCATGGGATCCAAGGTGCAGCAGGAAGCCAGTACAACGGCGGAGGAGTGCCATTGTATCGATTTGGATTCTTTTCTGGCCGGTGCGCATAAGCGCTGCGACCTTATCAAGCTGGATATTGAAGGCGGTGAAGTAGAATGTATTAAGGGCGCGTTGCAAACGCTGCGCAATTTTCGCCCCAAATTACAGCTTTCTCTTTATCACGATCCCATGCATTACTTGCAAATACCGCTTTTGATTTTGCGCGAAAATCTGGATTACGACTTTTATATAGGCCAAAGCGGGAATATTTGTGTTCGGCATGATGTTTTGTTTGCGCGTCCTCGAAACAAGGGAAAACAGAACCTTTAAATTTTCGGAAGCCGAAGGGATATAAAGATATAGGATGCTAAATTGTTATCATAAAAAAATGTCACAACTATTTTTCAGGAGGAAAAGGATATGTCGGGAATAAGCATATTTCAGCAGTTGTTGAAGACGGAAAACGTGATAGATACGTTTTTTGCAACAGAGTCCAGGAAGCGTCCTGTCATATTGTTCGCCGCGGGCTTTGCCCTGAAATGGCGTTACCGTCAGATGCAGGACGAGGGGTTCAATGTGGTATGTGCGTGTGATAATGACAAGAGTAAACACGGCTCTGAAATTTTAGGTTTGAAAATATTATCCCTCGAAGATTCAATGCTCAAGTACCCTGATGCGATATATGTAATTGCGTCATCAATATATTTTGATGAAATAAGGGATCAGCTTTTAAAAGTAGTCGGTCTTCACAATGTATGTACTATTGATTTTGACGGATGCCGTTATTTCAGAGGCGGGCAATTCAAGGCTTTTCTTGCAGCTCACCTGCCTGAATTTGACGAACTCTATTCGAGCTTGGCCGACGAGCAGTCCAGAACCGTATTATACAATGTCGTCAAAGGTCTATTGTCCGGCCAGCGGGAAGATTTTGCGCGGGTTTTTACAGACGATCAATATCTGTTTGACAGCCTGATGAAGCCCTGGGGAGGGGAAACATATATTTGCGGCGGTGCCTACGATGGTGGAACTATTCTCGAATTTCTAGAGGCTGCCGGTGACTTAGGTTATAAGAGGATAATCGCCTTTGAACCGGATGAAGAGTATTATGAAAAATTAGAGAACACCGTCAAGACTCACGCTATAAAGAATATAGAACTTGTCAAAAAAGGCACCTGGAACACTTCAGGGCAGTTACAATTTGCGGGCGGAGGAATGGGCCGCTCTGTGATAAAGGAATGTAACCAGTCCTTTTTTGCAGCCGAAGTTCAGCAAACGATAGAAGTTCTCACCATAGATGATTATTTAAACGGGGATTGCGCCGATATTATTAAAATGGATATTGAAGGAGCTGAAAAAAACAGTTTGATTGGCGCAGAGAAGACCATAAGGAAATATAAACCCAGACTTGCGATATGCGTTTATCATAATGTCGAGGATTATATAAAAATACCCCAGATTATCAGGGGGTTTGTTCCTGAATACAAATTATATTTGCGGCATCACGGGAAAAACTGCGATGAGACCGTATTATATGCGGTTGAGTGAGCCGTTTGTAAACCCGATGTAGCAGAAAATTAATTATAGGAGATAATCTTATGAGTTATTGTTGTCATATGAAAGGCCACAAAGATCCGCGGTCCTTGTATCAGATTGATCGGCTTTATGCGTGCAGTCACGGTCTTTATTTTCCGCCCGCGATAGTTGAAATAAGCCCGACTAATATATGCAACCAAAAGTGCAGATATTGTTATTCCAATGGAAGAATACAAGGTGCCGAGAAGTTGAGGGATGATATTCTTATAAATTGCATGGGGCAACTAAAGCAGACAGGCGTTGACGCTGTTTGTTTCCAGGGGACAGGCGAACCTTTGATGCATAAAGCGCTGCCGGTGGCCATAGCTGCCGGCGCAATGCACTCTCTTTCAATGGGGCTCACAACAAATGGGGCTCTCCTAACAAGTGAAATCCAGGAAGAAATATTACAGCACCTGCATTATTTAAAATTCAGTGCCATTGATATGTCTTCGGAACGTTACTCATTTCAGCACGGATGTTCCAGCAAGCAGCATGACGCGCTGATTAAAAATATGATCCATGCCGTTGAGTACCGGAAAAAACACAACCTGAAACTGGGATTTACCGCAACGATATATCTTACTCCCGCCAATTATCATGACATCTATGATGTGGTGAAATACTTCAAGGAAATAGGCCTGGATTATATATATGTTTCCGAAGCATCTTTCATATCGAACTCTCCGGCAGATGGAGAGTTCACCAGCCTGACCCTTGACGATCCGGAATTCAAACCTATCTGCGATAAAATTCAGACTCTCGCGGATGATGATTTTTCCCTGTTTGTCGCGCTTCGTTCGCAGGATTCACTTCCTTTCGGCCCCAATCATGAAACTTGGAAGCCTGGTTTTTGCCAGGGTATAAAGTTTACTTCAATCATAGGATCCGATGGAGAAGTGTATCCATGTTACCGGGTATGGGGGAAAAAGGAATATAGCTACGGCAGTCTCTACGAGAACACCTTCGAAGAAATATGGAAAGGCGAGAGACGAAAAGAAATAGAAGAATATATTAATCGGACCTCGCCTAAGAGCGACGAATGTATGGTTTGCGGGTGTATCAGGCATAATATTATCCATGATAAACTCAACGGCGCTACTGAATGGAGGCATTTTTTATGAAGCAGGAATTTTTTATAAAACAGCTGCCAGGCGAAACAAAATGCCGATGGCATGAGGCTAATCAGTGCACGGGAAAAGTCTATGCCACAGATGAAATATTTCCAAGTAAGATATGTCCCGTGATGTTTCATACGCTATATCCATATTTTCTGGGCGCTCTGTATGGCGCAAAGTTCACCTATAACCAGGAGGGTGACTGTCACGTCTGCTGCCCGGCGGAAAAGGGCGTAGATGTTCTGGTGAAGGTCCGTTCTAACGATGGCAAATTCGAATCAGGTGTTCCGTGCGACTGGCGCGATGTCATTCACGCTGAAGTCGTAAAGGTCAACGGGGTCTGCGATTATGAACATAAAGTTGGTGACAGGTTTGTTTTTCCGACCTGCATGAAGCAGCGTTTTATGTGTCCCGCCGGGCTTAATAATCTTTTCCCATTCTTGAAGATAGAGCCACCCAAGTGCATCAATATGAAGAGGCTGAGATGTCCGGACTGGGAGGATAATATTTATTATTCCATACAAAAAGAAGATACCTTGCAATCAGAGCAAACAGGAAATTTATGAAAAAAAAAGTTTTATTTTCAGTCCCGGATTTCGAGAAGCTTCTTTATTTTGGAAGACGTTTTAATTCGGCAGGCTGGGTTATTATTGCCACGGCAGATGCGGCGCGTGTTCTTAACGCTTCGGGCATTCCGGCAGTCAATGTGGCTGAGTTTAATGGAGTGTCGGACAGTTATCCGTTTCCGCCGACTCTTCATCCCAAAATGGAAGAGGTACTGACTTCTGAACATGGCGACAGGATTGATATGGTTTTTGATTTACCATATCCTCTTTCGCAAGGCATAGACGTCGGCGGGTGGACTCTTCTTGAGCTTGCGGCCAAGGGCAAAAGGCTTCCCGTCTGTACGATGGACGATATGGAATTGGTTCTCGGCGAACTAGATGCGAATAGAGATCCATTGCAGACATTATATCCGGCATTTACCTATAAAATGAGGATCAGGCATGTCCGCCACCTTGCGGAACTGCTGGAGCAAAACGGCGACAACTCGGGATGGGCTGTCGGCTTTGATGCACTTACACCTCTTCTGTGGGGCGAGAATCCTTATCAGGCGCCTGCCTGTCTTGCTGATAATGGCAGCGGTGATCCGTTGGCCCTTCCGCGTTTCAGACAGGTTTCCGGAGAACTGCCGTGTTTTACGAATATGGCGGATACTGACGCCATGCTGCATTGCCTTTCACTCACATGTGAAGCATTTCAGAAAAACTGTAAGAAGCTCCCTTATGTTGCCGCGGCGGGGAAACACGGTAACCCATGTGGTCTTGCCGTGTCATGGAATTCCCCCGAAGAAGCCATAAGAAATGCACTTTACGGAGATCCCATTTCCGTATGGGGCGGTGAATTTATTACCAATTTCCCTCTGAGCGAGGAGCTTGCGCTTATGCTCGTAGAGGATGCAGCCAGGACTGAATCCGCCGGGAGCGCGGCGTGGATGCTGGACGTTATAGCTGTTCCGGCGATATCGGAGGGGGCTCTCGTTATTTTGGGAAAAAGGAAAGCCCGTAAGATATTTGTCAATGAGAATTTGCTTTTCCCCTGCATTGCGTCGGGAAGTATGTTACGATATGTGCGGGGCGGGGCATTGCGGCAACCTGTTCCGGACTATATACTTGATCTTGAAAATGAGGATATTCCGGCTGACGGCATGGATAGTCTTATCGTTTCCTGGGCGGCCGCATTTTCCTCGGCTCATGGAGGCAATGAGGTGGCTCTTGCACGAGCAGGGAGCCTTTTGTCCGTCGCGGGAGGTCCTTCCACCGTTGCTGCGGCGCGCACGGCTGTGCTGAGAGCGAATGCGAATCATAATGAAATAACGGGATGTGTTTTTGCGGCAGATGCGTTTTTTCCGTTCACAGATGCGCCCGAGATACTTATTGAGGGGGCTGGCGTGACAGGCGGTATTGTTCCTGCCGGAGGGAAAAACATTAAAATGATTCAGGATTATTTTTCCGACGCGAATTGTGCTGTAATTTATTTGCCGGAAAATGTCAGAGGTTTTATACGGCATTGATGTCAAAAAGAATGATGGAAATTTTTAAGGAGACATGAATCATGATAGATGGTATTTACTACAATCCGACTATTGTCTTTTTTGGTAAAAATATGGAGGCGAGAGTTGGAGAAGAGACAGCAAGGTATTCAAAAAAAATAATGCTTCTTTATGGTGGTGAAAGTTTCAAAAAATACGGACTTTACGATAAAGTTACCGCATCTTTACATGCCTCTGGCGTAGCTGCCATTGAGCTCGGCGGGGTGAAACCGAATCCCGGGATTGATTTTGTTTATAAAGGAATAGAGATATGCAGAAAAGAGAATATTGATTTTATTTTGGCCGTTGGCGGAGGCAGTGTGATTGATACGGCAAAAGCCATAAGTATAGGGGCACCATACGATGGCGATGTCCTCGATTTTTTTGAAGGGAGAAAGCAGATTCCCGACAAAAACTTGAAAGTGGCTGCCATTCTGACATTGCCTGGAACGGGAAGCGAATCAAACATTACAACAGTAATCACGCTGAAGCAGGGAATTAAAAAGTCCTATTCCGCGCCAACAATAGCGCCCGTCTTTTCCATCCTGAATCCGGAACTTACTTACACTCTTCCTGAATATTATACCGAATGCGGTATTGCAGACGCCATTTCCCATGTAATGGAGATGTATTTTACTAATACAAGCGGCGTAGATTGCACAGACAGGATATGCGAGGGGCTTATAAAAACACTTATGAAATATGCCCTGGAGGTAAAGGGTTCTCCTTCCGATTATGACATCAGAGCTGAAATCATGTGGGCCTGTAAATTAACAAATGATAATACGGCGGGATTCGGACGTAAGCAAGACTGGTCTTCTCACAAAATTGCACATGGACTGGGCGCATTGTATGAAGATATTCCCCACGGTGCTATCCTCAGTGTTCTTATGCCGGCATGGATGGCATATACCTATAAGGCGAAAACGGAACGCTTTGTTCAATTTGCCGAGAGAGTCTTCGGGATTGATGAAAAAGCCGGTCCGTCAGAGGAGGTTAGTCTGCTTGCTGTCAATAAATTCAAGGATTTCCTGAAAGCCATAGGTATGCCTTCTGACTTGAAGGAAGCAGGAATAACGGACAAAAGCTGCTTTCCTGAAATATCGCTGGATTGTGTAAAAGATATGAAAAGCGGCACAACCGGTAATTTTGTCAGATTATCTCAGCAGGATATATTAAATATATTGAACAGCGCATATGCTATCTAAAAAAATAACGGCTGAAGATTCATGTTCAAGGATGTAACAATACTGATCCCTGTTTTTAACGAGGAACGGGGGATAGAAGAGGCCATCCGTTCCGCGGCGCCCCAATGCGGACGGCTCCTTATCTCGGATAACGGCTCGACAGACCGGACTTCCGAAATATGCCTTCGTCTGGCAAAAGAATATCCTAATATTCAGTATTTCAGGCAGGAAAGCAATATCGGAATGTTCAACAACGGCAAATTCCTGCTTGCTAAATTGCAGACGCCGTATTTTTTAACGATGGGCGGACATGATTACATAAGTTCCAGTTATGTCGCAATACTCAAGGGGCTGCTTGATGAAAATCAGGATGCTGTACTTGCAGCTTCAGGCGTAAAACCTTTCTGCCGTGACGGTACGGTTTATAATTTTCCACAGATGTCAAGTAAAGCTCTTGAATCATCCTGTTCCTTTGAGCGTGTTGAATTCATTGCCAAAGACGGACTTACCAAAACTGGGGCTTTCCTGGGCAACGGTCTTTTCAGAACTGATACCTATAGAAAGTGTGTTGATGAAAAGCTTCCCGTTTGCGGAAATGATATCCTTTTATTGGCCAAAATAGCGGAGAAGGGCAGGATTTTGATCTCTCAGGACGTCTGCTACCACTGTGAAATGAGGCCTGACGATTCCCAGGCAAAATATTTCCAACGGATTATGTCAATTACTCCCGACTTTGAATCAATTCGGACCGAACGTTCGAAATATGTCGCTTATATGTACGACATTGCAAAGAATGCCGCCGGTGGAAACTGGAAATTCTTAAAACGCCTTTTCAATATAAAGATGCATCTTTCAGTTAACTACGCGCCATTCACAAGCAATGGAATTGCCGATTTCGCAGGAAGAACAGCTTTAAGATTTCTAAAACGTTTTTACTATGCTCCCGGCAGCGAGACCCTTCTTGAGGATACACTGCTGGAACTAAGACGGGGAAAATTGCTCGAAGGCCGGAAAACCGCGCTTTACGGGGGGGGCCTTCATACCAGAAGGCTCCTGGCGACAGGTATCATTCCGGCAGCAGCAATAACCGCCATTTTTGACGATTCGCCTTCAGTAGAGTCAATATATGGAATTCCGGCATTTTCTCCTTCCAGTGCCGGTGATGTTGATTTTGACACTTTGCTCATAAGCTCTGACACTATTGAAGAAAGATTGTACAAGAAGTCATTGACATGGCTTCCCGCGCATGTTTCAATAATCCGGCTTTATCCCTTGCGTATTCGCAAATAATAAGAGCGCGACTGATGGAAAATCTGTTGTCGGAGCATATCGCTTAAGAGCGAACCCGCCCAATTCAGTCTCAAGCGATGGTCCCGCCAAAAGTCTGTGGCCTGATAAAATCGCACACGTAAAAACCTTGCCAACTGG
>MHBG01000095.1 GCA_001804785.1 Lentisphaerae bacterium GWF2_45_14 | reverse complement strand
CAGCCCAGGCTTTTAGGGGAAATTCCGATATGATTGCTAATTTGAAAATAAGTGTCCAAATGTACTTTTATATCCGAAGATGTTTGTCTGCTTATTTTTTCAGGGATTCCTTTTTCTGCATGGATTTTCCGCATGTATGGGATAGAAGATAACGCAAGCAGTATAAATGCTGAAGCTGAGTTTTCTTCGCTTGTAATTTTATCCAGTAGCGGCCAGCTTTTGAAATTAATGTCAGGATAATTTTCAAAATCAAGTAGAAGCGAATGCGCAAGCAACATAAATTCCTTAAGTCTCTCATCTTCTTTAATGAGTTGAGAAGTTGCATGTAATTTGAAAATTGTCTCATTGGGAAGAGTGGCAAAAGAGCCGTATTCCTTGATGAAATCATCATCAAGGAAAAAGAATGGATCATTCTGCGAAATTTTTCTTGTTTCTGTTATGTATGGAATAAAAAGATCAGCCTGTTCTTTACAGCTGGTGATTGTTTCTATGATTTCTATAATTTTGCTCATGACGATAAATTTCTATTTTAATTTTGCTCTGATTTATGTATTATTTCCAGTAAACTGTTGATTTCTATTTTTTTATAATAAAAAATGGATGTAACTAGTTCTGATGCTTCTTCCGGGACAACGTATTTGATTAAAATTTTTATTGCTTCTTTTTCAATCTTCTGGATTTGTTTTTTGTATGTTTCAAGGGTTTGTTGGATTTGTTTCTTTTCCTGGGAAGGATAATTTTTTTCTTGTTCCAGTCTGTAAATATATTTCTTTAACCTCTCCATATAGCTTTCATACCTTACGCTGAAAAGGAAGTTTTTACAATACAGATAAAGCATTTGGTAGAAAGGTGTTTTGGAATTCTTTAATGGTAGAAGATTTTTTTCAACCTCGGAATAAAATGCTCCGCTTCTTATTGAATAAAGTCCTTTTAAGAGGTCTTGCAATGACAAGCTGAGTTTGGGCTGATCAAGCCTGTTCAGCAATGCATCAAAATACTCATCGTAGTCTTCAATTGTCCCATTGCCGTTCCACGAGAAATAGCCGCCTGACGCCAGTGTATATTTCATCAGTTCCATGTTGAAAACAGGTTCTTTGAGGCTGTTTCCTCTGCCCCATGAAGTGGCGATAAAGAAGTCAACGTTGGATGATTTTAATTTTTCACCCCAGGCTTTATTATTTAAAACTCTCTGGAGAAAGTCCTGATTCTCTGTGCCTTGCAATGATTTTCTTACATTTGACGCGCCGGCTGGAACGAATCCGTCACTTTTTATCATTTCTATAACAGGAAATGCTTTAACTGTAGCGGGGAAATCTTTTGTCTTTATAAAATCATATATCTTCATTTTCTCCCATCTGTAATCCTCAAAAAATGCTGAAGCCTCATAAGTTATTTTTTCCCCGTCTTGTTCTGGCGGATGAAATTTATTAATATCAAACATGCGTTTTCGAGACGTTGTTATACCTATTCTCCCTGGAACGAAGATCAGTTCAGATGTCTTTTGAGTGTTTTTTGTCCAGTAGTCCCAATTAACTATTATTGTTTGTTTGGAAAGTCCGTCCAAGCGTACGTCTGGGTAGTGACGATATATAATGTCATCCCAGATCATTGGGATAATTTTCATTTCAAACAGATAGTTTGTAACCTTTTTTATGTATTCCGCAAATGCTGAATATTTCCCATTTTTTTTCTCATGTTTTTTGCACTCAGGACATTTTCCATGAACTCTGACTTCATCCGCTCCTATATGGAAATATTTTGTTTCGGGGAAAGCAAAGAGTATTTCTCCTGCAAAGGATTTAAATAAATCGAATGTCCCGTTTTTTAATGGGCATGCGCTGCTGACATGTCCTTTCTTTTCGCAGAGGCCTTTGAACTCATCAAACTTCAGAAGAAATTCAAGGTGTCCCAGGCATTGTACGAGTGGAACAATCTGCAATGCGAATTCTTTTGCCGTTTTCCTGATTTTTTTTATGTCTTCAAGCATATAATGATTCTGATGTAGAAAGCTGTTATGTTTTTTATATGGGAATTTGTTTTCAAATTCAATAACTATCCCGTTGTATTTTAAGATTTTCAAATCTTTCATTAACTCAATTAGAGACTCAATGTTCGGTGTCGTTCCGCTCATGCATATATGATAAAATCTGTTTTTTACCGCGGGTGATGAAACAGAATTTTCCAGTAAAGGTTTTCCTGTATTTTTTTTAATCTGGTGATATGTTTCAGCCAGTCCACAGAGGAGTCCTGAAAAGCTTCTGGCGCTTACCAATGAATATTCTTTTGAGACCTTAATAATAAATGATTCATCGGTCTTTAGTTCTTTGCCTGCCAGAATGTTTTCCAGTTCCCTTTCCGCTTTTCCGGTTAAGTTTTTTGTCGTTGATATAACAGCGGAATGTTCCGGCAGTTGCATTTCCTGGATTTCTATTTCTATGTTTGCCTCATCATTAAGTTTTTTTCTATAAAACAGAAGAAATGGTTTTGCTTTTTTCGGTGCGAAAATTATGAATTTGCTTGAGTTTTTCACTCGATTTCTCCTGTAATAGCGGCGCAGAATGCGGATTCCGGTTAATCTGGACAGCTGTCCCTAAAACATCTGGACAGTTTCCGGAGTGAAGCGACGCTCTCGTTTTCGATTCGGTAAAGTGTCCAAATTGATGTTCCAGCTTTTATCCGTCATTTTTTCTGATGTCAAAATCTATTGTGCTCAATTTGAGCGTAATCAACCCACAAATTCTGGTGAAGAGCCCTTTTTAGTTGTTCTTTTGAACCTGAATTCCTCATAAAGCAAAGTAAGAAATTACCACTTGTGGTATATTATTTTCCCCCGAGCCAGAATGCGGAATTAATCAGAATTCCCAATTCACCTTTTCCCGGAATTTTTTCTTCAGCTCCCCATTCGGTCCCTTTGGCGTGAGTTGCCCCCATAAGCATTCCGCATAAAACAACCTTTCCTTTTCCCAATTTTCCAGCGACAAGAACGGGTTTGCGGATATTACCGTTTTCATCAAGGTTCATCGCCAAAACATCGCCAGACGAGCCAGGTTCTATCTCCAAATGATCAATATAGGCAACGTCAGAAACATCGCCGGTTTTCATTTCAGCTTTCTGAAAAAGCACATCCAATCCGGGATTCATAACATCCCAGGCACAATGTTTTCTCAATGCTTTCCCCTGAATAATTGAATCATCAGCCACAATTTTAAATTCTTTAAACAATGAATTACCAGTTGCTTTTCCTATTTCCGGAAAAACAGGTTCACTGATGGTTCCGCACGGCCCAATACTGTTGTGCACCAGAAAGACTCCCCCGCCGTTTTCAACGTATTCCCGCAAACACTCCTTCCAATCCTTGTTGATGGACTTTGGAAGTCTCATTCCGGGAACAATCACCGCATCATAGTAGTTCAGCGTATCCATATCCAGCTTATCGATAAGATCGACTTTTACATATTTAGAATATTCTTTGAATGAGTCTTTTATCCCCAGCCAGCCAGTCACTTCCTTTCCATCTCCGGCATTATAAATGCCAAAATATAGAAAGCGCGAATCCTTCGGTTTTCTGGCAACTTTTGCAGTTTCAGTCCCCTCCTTCCTGAGAAAATTCATCCCGGAAACTTCAGCATATGTCGGTGCGCTGTTTTGCGGGTAGGGGCTGTATGCCGGAACTGGTTGTTGTTCGTCAGGAGAAATAATATAATAGTTTATTCCTTCAGGTGGTATTTCAATATCAACAATGCCTGATGTAATTGGCAATATTCTTCCACCCATCACATCTATTGCTTTGGTTTTATTTTTAAGCGGAAAGTTAATTTTAATTCTACCGGAAAACGTTTTTTTGTAATTCGGATTGTAAACACCGACAATATATGAGTCTCCAGAGACAAAAACATTGGAATAAAGCTCTTCGCTGACATCAAGCGGAAAACTTCCTACTTCTGATTTAGCTATCTCCCTTAAAAAAGGCCAGGAATTAAGTACGGCAATAAACACAGTCTTGCCCTTGCCGTATTTTGAAGACGTTATCAGTGGATTGCCGTTTTGATTTGTTGCCAGTATCTCTCCCTTGGCCTTGACATTGAGAATGGCATCGACAAAACTTTTTGACTCATTTTCCAGAATGCCGAGTCCTTTCAATTTTATTATTCCAGAGGGAGTTATCCCTGTTGGCACAACCCCGCACAGTTCTGCTATTGTTTTATTTGTTGCGGTTTCTCCCTGCACTATCAGGATTCCGCCCTGCTTTACATATTCCTCAGCAACTTTTGCGTACTCGTCTTTCAATACTCTATCAGAGGGGATGATAATTATAGGATATGGGGACAGAGTCTGTAGATTGAAGTATTTTGAAAAAATAATGTCTATCGGAACATTTCTCATTTGAATGGCTTCATCTACCCTTTTATCATAATCAGTAAGGGAATACTTTGCCTGGCATTCGCCATTCTTTATCGAATCGATAAATGCGTTTCTGTCTCTGAAAATGCCGATATATTTCATTGGCGCAGAAGCTGCAATCAAATCTCCCAGTCCGGTATAATTTAAAACAGCGGCGGTTTTTCGCATAGCGGTGGCTACTTCAGGAAGCTCTTCGTCGGACATTGACATTCCGGCAAATCTATATTTATTCCCTCCGGCCAGAATATGCAGAAGAGTCTCGCGTCTGAAAAAATCAGGATCGGCTTCGCTTTCGGTATAATGGCTCCAGCCTACCCATGTATGCAAGGGGGCTCTGTTGTTTGAAGCGGCCCGGCAGAGTTTACATGTATATTTCAATGAATTAACATTTGTTGTATAGGGATCAGTGAAGACATAGTCAACAAAATCGGACTGCGCTTCCAGGTCGTGATATCCGCTGACTAAGGCTCGCAAGTTGTTGGACGGCGATGATGTGTGAGAAATCTCTATTCCTGAATTGACAGACTTTGCGGCTTTGCTCATGTCTCTTACCAACTCCGTTATCAAGTCCATGTCGTAGAAAACCTTATTGTAATGTTCCGGTTTTTTCAGCTCTTTATAGCTGAATTTATCCGGAAGCTTCATGCCGTATCTTTTTTCAAATTCCCGCTTATAATGCTCTGTGTCTGCCTTTGCCTGGTATTCATCCAGAATTCCCAATGCGTCAATTCCTGTAGCGGTTAATTCTTTCGACAAATCTATATAAAACTGCTTATCTCCTACTGTGCATCCCCAGGACACGCCTTCAGGCATGCTAATCCGTGCCGCCAACAACCTTTTTTCACTCCACTCTGAAGTATGGTACAATGTAAAAGATACCTCAACGTCTATTCCTTTTTCATGAGCAAGCTTAACCAGTTTTCCCATTATTCCGTTAAATGGAGCTTCATTGTGAAAGACTTTTGAGGGCCATGAAATATAGAGGAATAGTGGTGAAACTTTAATGGCAATGCAACTGGCATTTTTGCGAATTGCCTCATCAACAATATAATTTATAATACTGTCAATATTATCCTTTGAGAAGGGATAGTTCCCCAGTTCAATTGCGTAAAGACTGTTCGCAAATTTTTTACTGCTGTGCTTGTCTGTTGTAATTGCTGAATATTCATTTTTGCTTTGGGGAGAACCTACAATAAGTTCCGGTGGGTTTTTCCAGTCAATATATCTTTTCATTATTTCCGCAAAACCGCCCATTGCCAGGATCAGAGCTCCTTTTGTGCCCTGTGGCGATACTTGCTCTGACAGTATTATTGAATTGCCATCTTCGGCCTGCCTTACTGACGCATCGCTCCTTTTCGGGTCAAATATTTGCCCTAGTGCTTCGCCTCTGTCATCGGCAATGCATAGCCATCCTTCTTTCAGGTATTTGCTCAAATTAAATGATTTGCGATTATATCCTAGTCCGTCTAAGGGAAACTTTTTTACGCCGGACACTGTTTCATAATATGCTGAATCATGAAGTTCGTCGCCCATTGGCAAACAATTTGTTGACACATTGAAAGTGTCTTTCCCCCCTGTTATTCTGTAGTATATTTGATCTGATTGTCCAAAAATTCTGAATTTCACGGAAATATTTTCAGCTGAATATTCAATCTCCTTAAACAGATTGCCGCCTGAAGCTTTGACTTTCCATTTTTGAACAGACCCTTTTTTGAAAAGACAGAATCCACCACTAGTGTCCATGAAATTTCTGACTCGGTTTCTGCCGTCTGAATTTAGCAGCTCAAGTCTTTTGATGATGCCTCCCCTTGGGCGCGGTTCTTTGTAAAATTCAACGAGTATTCGCCGGTTATAAACAGTATAGGCAACGTTGTCTTCTTTCAGTTTCAGTATCGTATCATACTCAGGTTTTTGGGCGTCTTTGTTGTCGTTATAAATAAACAGAGGCAGGTTTTCATTTTTAGCAAGAGTTGTCATGAATGTTATTCTGAAAATATTTTTTTCTTTATCTATAATTTCAGTCTGGGAGGGGATAACTTCGTTGCCGGGAGTAACTACTCTGATTGACTCCGGCGAAACGTTTTTTGGGAATTTATGCTCCAGAGTAACTGGTAAGTTTGTTCGTTTTTTATTAACCGTCTCGGCGACAATTAGCGGGATACGTTGCTCCCATTTTTCGTTCCACCATCTTTGCCTCGGCATATTTCTCAAAAACAGTGGATTTGCGTGATTTATTTTTTCTGAAAAAGTGTCCATATCTGAAAAAGTGTCCATAACGGGAATAAGTTGTCCCGGACCTGGTGAAGGAGCAGTATTTTGCGCTTTGGCTTTGTTCTCAATTTTAGGAGCGTTTGCATTTATAGGCGCAAATGCTTCCAGCTGTTGAGCTCCTTTCACAGGAAGCTGGATGCTTACTTCGAAAGTTTCTTTTCTGCCTTTTTCGAAAATAATGCCTTTCTTGAACCATGCCGGAATTATATACAGATTTATTTTTCCCCCACCTTGTAAACGGGTGTCTTCAACGAGCCACTTCGCGTCTTTTTCGGCCGCAAAAGACAGTTTTCCCAGCTCTGGCAAATCTAGACTCAAGGACTCGATTTCTCCCTCCACAAAACTTGCGGGAAATAATCCCTGAACAGGCTTTCTGCCCATTGGAATTTCGGTGTATTTGACATCATTGACGTACGGAGTAAAGTTAGTCGCAAAGTAGAACCCCTCCCATTTAAGGGTTTGCAAAAACTCAATTTCATATCTTATATTTATCAAACCTCCGGGAGTGACGACAACAATGTTTTTAAATTTAAAAATATCCTCGTTGCGGGATATTCCCTTTTTTGAGGCAAAGCCCTGGCTCTCGATTATTTCTTTGCCATTTTGGGATTTTTTTTCTGTACGCGTTTTATTTGCGCTGGAGTTCCAATCGGACGCGTAAAGAAATATTCGTTCCATTTTTCCCGATTCGGAAACAGGGTCGCACATAATGAAAGCTGCATGTGAGAGTATATTTTTACCAGCTATTTCTGTGTTTTGCAAATCGCCAGTAGCACTAAAGTCGGTCTCCCAGTTTTTGTATTTTAAGGTTATCCCCCCCCCCCCAAAAACAGATGTTCCGATAAATAGCGTCAATAGGGTAACAAAACACAATAAACCGGCATCATTCTTCATTTTAATCTCCTTCATTGAAATATTTCTCCTCTCACAAATCTTTATTTTGTTTAATTGGTGTCTCTATGATTCCACATCCAGCCGGATGGCTTGTCTGTGTAAACGAGAAATTGTTTTGTATGATCAACATGTCCGTCAAAAAATACAAAATTAGCACTATTTGAATGAGGCCAATACATTTGTTCCATGTTGTCGTGGCTATACCAGTACCTGTTGCCTGTGCCTAGCGGTGCAGCCTCCGAAATGGCAAAAATCCTGGAAGCATGTGGTTCAGTGAGTCTTGTTCGTTGATAACTCCACCAGACATTACCCGTTATGTTAAACATTGCATTAAAATTGCATCCGTAATTTCCGTAGATATTTTTGTGATCATGTACGTTTTCCAGGCTGGGGCAGCAAAAAATTCCGTGACTTTTCAAAGGCGCATTCAGATATACGTTTAATTTGGTTTTCCAGGTATCTGTCGATGACACTTCATACCATTGGGGACTCCATGCGTCGTAGTCGCCTGCATACATAATCAGACTTGTTCCTAGCTGTTTCAAATTATTCGAGCATGAAATCTGCTTTGCGCTTTCTCTAGCCTTCTTCAACGCAGGCAGCAGCATTCCTGCAAGGAGTGCGATTATGGCAATTACAACGAGCAATTCAATGAGCGTGAAATGGGAAAGCGTTCCCTTTTTTAAGTCTATTTGACAAACTCCTTTCTTGGCAGCCAAGCGCGAACGGCCTCTCCAGTAGAAACCGTAATTAGCAATGGTATCCGTCCACGGTCTTTCCATTGAGAATCTTGACAGTTTTCTCATCCTTCTATCCCGTCTATTTTAAATTAAAGTGCTGTAACTTTTGTTTTGTAGGACCACCACCAGTCATCCGGCGGATCGAAGATAGTGTCTGCAGTGTAGTCCATGAATTTCTTATGTCTCTGTACGTGATTGTCGAAGAATAGAAAGTTAGCTCCATTCTGATGTCGCCAATGTACTTTTTTTGCATTGTTCCATGACCCAAACCAGTACGAGACAGGATCAACGTCTGATATGGCCATTATTTTGGAAAACATTCCAGAAGGCACTCTCTTGAAATTAGTCCATAAGTAAGTGATAGCGCTTGCAACATTGTACATCGATTGGGAATTACAGCCGTAATTGGTCTTAACCAAGGAAGCAGGAGTGCACACTATTGAGCTTGGGCAGATTAGAGCAGTTCCTGATAAGGTCTTGGGATTAATATTGAGGTAAGGGTTATTGACTAATACATACCATGTAGATACTCCATCATACCATGGCGGAACCCATCCGTCGTTGTCGATGGTGTACATCTGAATCGCGGAACCAACTTGCTTTAGGTTACTTCCACAGATAATTTCCTTGGCTTTATCGCGTGCTTTTTGAAGCGAAGGCAGCAGCATACTGGCCAGAATACCAATAATTGCAATTACAACGAGCAATTCAATGAGTGTAAATTTTTTTCGAGTGAGATTTTTCATACTTATATCCTTTTCCCTTTAAAGAATCTTTCAAACGGAATAAGCGCCGCGCCTCTGGCAAAATCGCAAGGAGTGCACGTTGAGCTTAATATATCTGTTTTAAGTTCCCAGTTGCTTACGCCGTAATGTCCCATCATCCTGCGGACAATATCAATAGTTGCTGTAGGGCATATTTCAGTCCAATACGGCAGGAAAATTGCTTCAGGATTAAAAATATATGCGAGATTGACAACGGCACGGCCTATAACTTCAAATGTCTCGCTCATCATCTGTGCGCATAACTGATCTCCGTCGCGGATTGCTTTTGCCAACATCAGTTCCGTTACCCTTATTTCTCCTTCAGGCAGATATTTTTTTACCAGAGTATTGCCCCCCTGTTTTATTACCTGTCCAATGCGGTCTGTCAGGAAATATAATGACCCAAGGGTACTGAGAGTTCCGACCCTTCCGTCAATATGCTGCGGGCCGGTATTTTGCAGTTGGAGCCCCCCAAGTTCACCTGCGTGGAACTGATGCCCTCTGTACAAATGGCCGTCAAGAAACATTCCGAGTCCGAAGGCGCTTTGCAAACAGAGAAATGAATTCATTTCTCTGGCCTTTCCCCATTTATGTTCTATAAAAGCGTTGAGATGCGAAATATTTATTATATAACAATCTTTTTCGAAATGATCTCTGAAATATTGAGCAATATTAAAGCTTGTTTCATCCGGGAATTCTGATGATGACCTGATTTCTCCAGTCGTTGGATTTGTTATACCAGGCAGAGCGATTCCAATCCCTGTTATTTTCTCGAGTTGAATGGCATTTTTATGGACCAATTTTTTTATTCCACTGATAGCGTATTCACATTTTTCAACTGTCGACAAGCCGGTTGCAGTCAACTTTATTTCATCGACAACTTCAGATTGGGCATCAAGCAACACAACATTAGAGCCATTTTTTCTAAAGAAACTTATTCCTATTGAATAAAATAAATTCTTTTTCAAGGTCAGAAATGACGGTCGACGCCCATGTTGCGGATCTGTTGATACATGCTCTTCGACCAGATCACGTTCAGTGAGTTTGTTTATGTAATTTAGGATTGATACCTTACTGACGTTGAGTTCTTGAGCTAGTTCTCTTCTGCTTATTCTATCGTTTTGCCATATTATTTTGAGTATATCAAAAAGACGGTTGTTTTTTCTTTCCATCTCTTCTTCTGGGATAAGTTCAATAAGTTTCATGGAATATTCCGATATTTCTTTATTCAATACTCTAATATATCTTAAAATAGCAACTACGTCAAGAGATTTGGTTAATATTTGTATATTAATCCTCGCCGACCATTGCAATTAACGGCTTTTGGTTAATATTTGTACCTTGAGTTTTTTCCAGGTGTACATCAATGTAGGTACATATCAAGTTAAGGGCAAGGGAAACAGCTAATATTTATTACAATATAATCTTGAAACAATTTTTCTGGAATTCATAATCCAGGTGTTCTTTGACATTTTTACAGTGATGAAAAGCAAAAACAGGCTCGAAAATGCCTTTTCAATGCAGAAGGTAGCGCAGTCTGTCAGAACGTCTATGGCAAAACCGGTTACCGACAAGAATCAGGCATCGGCAATCAGGAGGCATGTTGAACGATGAGGCGGGATTATTTTACGCGTTCTGTTTTCCAGGAATCGATATTGCGTTTTTCTGTACTGAAATTCGCGCCGATAAGGATCACTTCCTTGCCGGAATTCATGTATTTGTGGAAATATTCCTTTTCATGGATCTGTTTTAACGCTTCATCTGCCGTCTTATTGAACTTGAACTCAAATATGTAGATATATTTGTCCGTTTCCGCAACAGCATCAATATATCCGATG
>MHBG01000094.1 GCA_001804785.1 Lentisphaerae bacterium GWF2_45_14 | reverse complement strand
CCGCCGAACGGCAGGTAAAAATCTTCGAATTCCGGTTGTAAAACATTATGCCGATACATTTTCTCTCATCCCACGTGCAAGGTTTTTTAATCAACTCAGGCGAAAAGCCTGCATCAAAACAAATATACCATACATTTAAGTATTTGCACTGCAATATATTATGATTTCTTCAGGAAACTCTATTCTAGGCCTATATAGATGATATTCTGTCTCCTGAGCTTCAACCGATTTGTTGCCTCCGGCGCACTCGTACGCCTGCACCTGATAGAAACTTCAATTTCCCTTGCTTGAAAGTGTCCACTTTTCCCGGAGCGAAATCTCTTCCTTGAAATTCAAATTAACTATAGGTCCATGGGCTTCAACTTCAAGGAATTTTTTTGAAACGTAAAAATGAGCAGGGAAAAACCCTTCCATACGCGCCCAGTCCTTACGGGAAACGTCAAAGGATTTCCTAAACGTACATTGATTTGTAACCGCCTCCTCTTCATTTTTTGATGAAAACTGCTCCCACTGAATGGAGTCACGCTGTCCCAAGGACTCAATGAACCCTGGAGCAAACTCGAGAGAATCCCATCCGTCCACGCGTTTTATAAGATTAGCGTATTTTTCAGGACTGAAACGGTATTTCTTCGGCGCGTCAGCTGCCTCAGTTGGAATTCTGATTGCTTCCAGAGTCCGGCTGTCCAGTCTTGTAATTGACCAGATTCCCGCCTTATTGACAAATGGAGCAATACAGCGATGAACAGTAGTAAGCTCAACTTCCGGTTTATCAGTTTCAACTTTAAAAGCATATTGGTACCTTAAAAATAAATTCCAACTTGGAGCCGAAGTAAGGACCACCTTCCCTTCTTCAGGAAATTCGATACTGTAACGTCCTGTCAGCAGAACAGGATCATAGTCGGAAGTAAAGTAGTTGCTTGGCTGGGGGCGACAAAAGTGCCCGTCTTCATTATGGTCTATTTTGCCTTTTCCTGAAGCGCTCCTGGCTGTTTCATATATTATATTTTTTTGTCCTCTTAAATTCAGGCTGACGAGACGGCCGCCGAATTCAGGGAGGATAACAAGCTCTATTTTCCCGTTATTGATCCTGTACGCTTTTTCAGAGCCAGCAAACTTACACGTGCTTATTTTGATGTTTTTCCAGTCCGGTGCAGCCGGATATTCCGGAGCAAAGCGAGTGGCTGATTCAACTTTATCTTTCCATTCCTGAGCGCTTTTCATGAAAGAATCTTTTGATTTCACCTCAAGTTTCGGGTCCGCAAAGACAATGCGTTGCTTATGAAATCCTGTATCATACTCTCCGCGTATCTCAAGTTGATATTTACCTTTCAAATCAATGTCAACAGGAACAGCTTTTTTGCCGAGTTCAACCTTTTGACGGAAGACTTCCTTGCGGTCAACAAGAATCACCACATTAACGCTGCTTTCCGTTATATTCTTCGGGTCTTTTTTGTGAGCCTCATCGTCTATCCCTACCATAGCAGTAAACCTCAAGGCCTTCTGGGAAAGATTGTAGACAATCGTAAACCCGGTATGCCCGGCAAGGCCTCTTTTGAATTTCTCACCTCCTATGGATATCTCATGTCCGAAAAGATTTTTGTCCTTTACGGGCAGTCTTTTACCTTCCCATGTCCAAAAGGGGCGCGAATCGGTCCATGGAACATCTGAAAGACAAAGTTCATCTGAAGCTAAAATCGCGAGAGGTAAAAAGGCAAAAATGAAAACTGTTAACTTAAACATCATTATTCTCTGTCATAGAATTTTATTTTCAATGGTGAATCCTTAACCATTTTTCCATCTTTATTCCATATTTCAATGGTGTTTTTCAAAACTTTTGTCTCTCCTGGTTTGTAGGCTGTCTTCGACCACATCGGGTAATCACCATTATCCGAAACCGACATTCGGGGCCATTCCCAGAGATCCAACCAGGAATTGCCTTCCGCTAGCACGTCTACGTAATATTTGCCGAATCCCCTGAGGGAAAACATTCTGAACTGAGGTCGACGTATTGCCTCCCATTTATCAAGACACAGGAGAGCGCCGTTGGCCTGTATGCTTCTCTCCATTGCTATTATCTCAATACCCGCAGGGGGTTTTACGGGTTTTCTGACAGCGAAAAGAAACTTGATAAAGCTGGTATTTTTCTCTATAAAAGGCATATAGTACGCCGCCGTCTCTACAGAACGCGGGGTAAAAGTCAGGATATAATCAACTTTCCCATTGTCCCAGAAATACTTGAATTTAATTATCACCTTATTTTCTAAGCTTTTTTCAATCAATTCAGCCTCAACGTAATTAACGTACGGGAAATGTTGATTATGTGTCCAGCAATGAATAAAAGCAGAATCAATTTCCATGGTATCATTTATGGAAAAGACAAAACTCCCGGCATTACGAACACGGACAGTATACGCATCGGAAGTGATTTCGCAAAAAGTCCCGTTTTTTGAGAACTGGAACTTTTTCACATTTTCCGCCTCCATGGCCGCGCCGTGCGGAATAAACCACGCGGCGGCAGAGGCTACCGATATTATCAGCAGTAGTGTCCTCATTTAACTCTCTCTATTTCAATCCCGTTTATCCCGACCCCTCCGGTCAACTCTATGTCGATTTGGCCGTCATATGCCGGAATATCTTTCATTTCCAGGACATATGCTTTTGCCCAGCCACCGGCTAACTTGAACGGGTCAACCTTTTCGGGGTAAATAACGTTTTCAGCCTTGACACCAATCATACGCATGTTCGGCCCCTTGTTCGCGATATATGTCTCGGCGAAATGGATATAGACGTTATATTTGCCTTTTGGAACAGGTATCCTGTAAAAAACTCTGGCTCCGTATGCTTCTGTCTGATATACTCTGTCAATGTCAGTGCCATCTATAGACTGATCGCCCCTTTCAGCAAAAGTCGCGCCCTCGCTGCCGTAGGCCTTACCGTCGGTAAATGCCTGGTCCGGCAGCCAGCGTGAGCCGTCCGGTGCGGTGTATTCTCTTTCAGAAGCGCATATGATGCGTGCCCTACCCTTTTTCAAATCAGTCATAAGCTTCTGTTGGTTCTTGAGGGCCTGTCGGCCCGACTCAGCGCTGGCTATGGCTGATTTTGCTTCGAAATCGTCCATAAGGACACGCAGGGCAAATGCGTCTTTCTGCGTCACTGCCTTAAACATAATGGCTATATGGTCGCCGGGAATAGCCTCAAGGCAAAGCGGATCATTCAGGACATATTCTGCCTTCTCAAGAATCTCCTTTTCAACCTCGTCGGGAAGTTTGAAGTCACAACTGATATCTCCGCTCAGTCCGCCAAGCTCAATAATCCTGATATCATAAGGCTTCAATTCAACTGAATACTTACCTCCGCTAAACAGAGAAGCTGAAAGCTCTTTATCGTAAAGAAGGTCCTTCGCTGTCGACGCGTCAGCTTTAAAATATCCATTTGAATAATATGGGCAGTTATTGACAAGACGCAGGTATGTTTTACCATCCTTAACCGCCGATTCGGCGATAACACCCTTTACATCCTTGCCGGAAAGAGGTTTAAATCCGGCATCGGGAGTGAGCAGAAAACTTCTTGAAAAGCGTCTGATTTCCTCTCCAGTACCTGTATCCATATTACAGTCATGCCAGCTGTAGAAAATAGTGTTCGGGATTGTCCATGACAGTACATTTACATATTCGGCCATGGCATTTTCCCCTGCCCATCTGGGAGTGAATACGCCGCGCCCTGTCGTGCTCCAGAGCCATTTTGCCGCAGCCCCGGCCGGTTGATCAACTTCGTCGAGTCCCTTATGGAAGTGAAAATAGATGGAATCTAGTTTGCTGATAATCCCTCTACTGCCTCTGTTATTGGTCATTCCTTTGCAGTACATCCAGTTTTCGTAAGGGCTGAGAAACTTAGCCCAGACCGTGGCGTGAGCAACCAGATGAATATCCGGATTGTCTCCGAACAACTCGACAGGGAGTCCGCTTTCGGAGTAACAACGCTCGTAATATCTGTCCCTGTTTTTTCTTGTTGACTCAGGTTCAAGGAAGGGGTTATCTTTTATTCTTATGGAAAGATCTATATAAAGAGGCCATTTATTCTTTCCTGTGCCTACAAGGCTTCTGACTTTGTCAAAGAATTCACGGACCTTTTTGGCGCGCCAGTAAATCCAAAGGTCTTTATGTTCACCCATAAGCTTCTCATAGCGCTTCATGAAGCGTTTGGAATCTTTTGAATCAACTCCCAGCTTGACTCCGGTTTCCTTCTCAAAAAGGGCAACGGTATAGTCCCCGTAACCAACATCGGTACTTTCGATATCTGTAAGCGACGCAGTTGTGAATGCGGGCTGCCACCAGCCGCCGACGACCATGAAAAGCCCTTCGACCTTTCCAGTGTCCTTATAGAAGTCATATATCTCACCTATGCAGTCGAGTATGAGTCTGCTGCCTTCAGGATGCAGAAAGTTTATTCCCGATCCATTTCCACCGACAACCTGACGTCCGTATTTGTCTACCTGGTGAACTCCTTCTCCGGTCTTCCACATTTTCCTTTCACTGGTATGGTTAAGCTTTGATGCCCATACCTGCGGCGAACTCTGGTATTCCACTCCGAGCATGCACTTGATTCCGTTGTTGTTATACATTTTGACCGCAAGCATTGGCGGATCAAGTTCCTGATTGGAGATGGAGGTATTGTTCCTGATTGAAGGATAGTCCCCGTGTGTATACATAAAAACGCCTTCAACAGTCATATTGCGGCCCTGAAAACGCATCCATTTGATTTTGCGTTCAATGGCCCTGTACCAGTTAAGCCATCCGTCGCGGAGCCCGTTTCTGCGTCTGTTGGTTGCCCCCATAAGTGGGTTTTCGGATATGCCTGTAGTGAGAGTCATTACGGAAATACGTTCATTATGAGTCCCGAACATGCGTTTACTCTCGGGAATTTTCAAAGCTGGAAGGTCACCTTTGATTTTATAGATATTTATCTCCGCAGCGGCAGCGGGAAATACCCTGAATCCTGTCATTACAAATATCGCTGATGCTTTACTCGCAGGCCAGAAGACAAAACGAATTTTTTTAGTCTTCATGCTGAGCGGTTGATCAACTCCCGTAATACAGGAACCTGTAGCGGTATGGTTGGGCCAGTCGCCATTCTTGAAATTGCACTCAAATCCAATAGGCCACTGCTCTATGATTCCGGAATAAATGTAGCGGTCTTTATTGTCCGGCACAATTATTTCAGCCATGTAAGGAGTACCTATTTCCAGCCCGTGGAGCCTGTAAGCAAACCAGTCCCAGGCACATTTACCGGTCTCGCGGTATTTCATGCCATCCATGGCCACAACCGAACCTTTGTCTATCATAGCAGAACTGTTCATACCCGCGTGATCAATAAATTCCTCATTGCTCTTTTGAGGTTTGCTGCAATCAATTTTTCTTATGAGTTCAAGACGTTTGTTAAACTGTTCCTCAAATCCGGCATATTCCAATATGTCCTGTTTGATCGGACCCGCCATTATCAGTTCCTGACGGTTCATCTCCGTGACTTTGCCGGAAAAGTCGGCTAGTTCCCACTCAAGGCGAAATGCGCCGGAACCAATATCCTTGAATTTAAAGATATATTCATTGAGTCCGTTCTTTTCTGTCGGAGCTGGGGCGTCAACTATCTTAACCAGGTCTCTTGTCTGTGCTTTATAGATTTTCAGTACCGGACTGAGCTTGCCTTTGACTCCGGCCGGGACAGTTACCTCGAAAGAGACTTCTTTATTGTAATCCCATACAGGGTATTTCTGTCCGAACGGCTTTGTCTGAAGCATGCCCATATGGAGCGGCTCAACTCCTGTCCAGAAATTTTCGCCATTTGATCCCCATGATGTTATTACCTGATGCAGGCCGCTTTCAAAAGGTTTCGGCGTTTTCCATTTTGAATCATCATAGGCTAAGTTCATCCATCCCTTCTGGAAATTAAGAGTACTCTTCCAACCCTGCGGACAAAGAATCCTCAATTCCTTTCCATCACGTGAAACGGCTACCCCCTCGAAAATAAATTCAGGAGAACCACCCTCCCACATGAAAAATTCCTTACGGACGGCAATCGTGTTTTTCCCTTTTACCAGATAGGGCTTAAGATCAATGGTCTTTACCGTGCCTTGAGGATAAATATCGGTTCCCTTGTCTACAAGCTTGCCGTTTATGTAGAGATCATAAGTTATGGGACTGTCGTATGTGGCATGGGCCATGACCGGAGCAAAATCAAGGTTGAAACTTTTGCGGAAATAGACATTCCCCGTATATGGAGCGATTTTAATATCCTTAATTTTTACGGTCGCCTCTGGAGTTACACAGTCCAGACGAAAACCACACATACCGCTACGGGAAAAACTGTCAAGAAGATTACGAACTATTCCGGCATCAGCTTCAAAAACCTGTTCGCCTTCTCCTTTTATTTTGAACTCCGTTATATTCTTGTAACGTCCCAGATAGCCAAAAGTAGACACCTCCCAGGTTGTTTCAGGCACATTCTGTGAAACCGTCATACTTATGCGGTAACGGTCTTTTCTATGCTTGCCCCATTTGCAGCCGAAGCGCAGGGAAGGATTTTCATAATAGGTATTTGGCTCGGGCCCGAAGGCGAACCAGAAGCCTTTTTTGTCGCCCGTGAACTGTAAGGCGCCATCTTTAAACTCGTATTTACCTTTTTTATCGAAACGCATGAATTTTTGTATCTCGGCAATATCGGAAGATTTTGAGAAGTCGCAGGGAACACCAAACTCATCAATGAAAAAGTCTTCGCCAGACCATTCCCTGTCTTTATCGGGCACGAATTTCTCAGGGTGCAGCATTGTTTTGCTTCTCCAGGGACTGTCGGAAAGTGAAAGGGTGTTTACAACCTTTGAAGGGTCCTTATCCTCATTGATGATTTCAATCGCGTTGACGGATGACGCAACGGCCAATAAAGCACCGAGAATGGACACAAAAAATCTTCTCTTTCTTCCCATAGTTTTCTCCTGCTATGTTTGTGATTTTAAGTTTTAATCTTCCGTAAAATTAGTTGTGGCAGCTGTATAACTCCCCAATTTCCATTCTTTCCTTGACGCCGTATGCCCGTCAATAAAAAGAAAATTGGAACGGCCGGAATGGTTGGCCCCAATCTTCTCACCGTTTCCCAGAATAACCTCCGATGCACCGGCCGAAAGGGCGACAAGATTCGTCAAATAACTGGAATTATTCTTATCGACTTCTCCTAACAGATAAGTACTTGACGGTTTGTCTATCATGGAATATTTACGCCCCACTGGCATGCCTACTAAACTGTGGACAAGGTATTGAGGTACCGCGTAAGACCGGTTTGCCCATACCGTATGACGTGGTACGCTATCATTGGGGCATCGGAAAAGAGGCCATGACGAAGGAGAAGGGCTCCAGCCCCAACTGGTTACAGGATAATTCATATAGTTCCTGCCTATATAATAATCCCAATGATAGAGACTTGTATAACGTTCTATTGACAAGTCAGGATGCCCAGCTGCTGCGCTCGGCGGAGCGATATATCCGTTAAAATCACTGGCATACATTCCGAAACCAGTTCCGATTTGCTTCATATTGCTGGCGCATGAAATAGCCTTGGCCGTTTCCCTCGCTCCCCTCAGAGCAGGCAAAAGCATGCTCGCCAGAATCGCGATTATCGAAATTACAACGAGCAGTTCAATAAGAGTGAAAAGCAAACCCGTTCGAGTCTTTTTATAATGTTTCCTCATAATAAACCTCTGATTTTACTTTTATAATTGTTTCCGGAATATTATTCCAGCTTCCGAGTGTTCTAATAGTCAACTTGACTAATTCGGTTGCCACTTTTTGAGTTGCGTGGTTTATTGCTGTTACTATTGGAAGATGGCTCCGACAGTGGGTCGAACCATTCAATATTATAAGACCAAATTTTTCACAGTATTTTGTCAACTGCTTAATGTAGTCCGGGGTATCCTTACCGCACAAAAGCTCTTTCCGTATGAGGAATTTAATCATGGCGTCCTTCAATCCGCAAAGAAAGCCCTTCTCTCTTTCTCTGAAAAACACACAGGAAAAGCCGATATAGGCAGGTTTTTTGCATCCATTTTCGACGATTAAATGAGCGGCTTGCCTGCCTGCCTCATAATTGTCGAGACTTACCACGCTCCCGTTATATAAAGCAAGCGAAACGCTTATAAGGCATTTGCATAAATTCCTCTCGGACGGAAGAAATTTCCTGCCTTCAACTTGAAGCCGCAGAACATAGCTTTCCAGTTTTTCAATAATATCATAGCGAGTTTTGACGGAACGAGTCATATTGGCTTTCGTTATCTATTATTAATAATAGACCATTGGTCTGCCAATGTCAAGCGTTTTTTATTCAGCACAGCAATAAAAATGGTTCTTCTCCAGTTTGTCGCATGAATTGTATGCCGGAACGCTTCAGACTTGAGTTGCTATCTATAATGGCAAAATGATTGTTCTCTGCGATATTTCGCTTCATTTGGAAAGCTTTTTACCCAGCCTGAATTCCCGGGGAGAGGAACCGTTTCTCTTCCTGAATTCAGTCGAAAAGTAAAGCTGGTTTGAATATCCGAGCGATTCCGCAATTTCTTTTATGCTCAGCTTGTCGTTTTTCAGCATTCCCTTTGCTGCAAGCATTTTTTGATTTATGAAGTATTCGAAGGGCGCCAGCCCAAGATATTTTCTGAAGAGCCTGTTCAGCGTGCTCTGACTTATTCCCAGTGATTCGCATATTTTTTTCAGCGTGAGTGCATTGTGGATATTGTTTTCCAGAAAAGATACGGCATTGACAAGTTCCCTTGGATAGAGCAATTTCTTATATTCCATTCCCAACTGAAGCAGAGTGTTATAAGCTATTTCGGAACAGCGAGCCTGAAATCCATCTTTTTTGTTTTTGAGTTCATCGATGCCTCTCTGCATTATTCCCTCAAAGATAAGAGGATTTGAGCGTGGGATATAGTCAAGTTTTTCAATTCCCAATGATATGAGCAGCGGTTCCAGAAGGGAGCCTCCGATACTGGATGTCATTTTCAGGCAGTAGTTGTGTTTTTCCATGAATACTTCGCTGTGCGCGCCTGGCCTTACTATGAATAAATGGTCTTTTTCCACAAGGTATTTTTCCCCGCCCTGAATGAATGACATTCCGCCTTCTCTGATGAATTCTATTGCGAAAAGTTCCGAGTTTGTTCTTTTCCGATAACATCCCTTGACCCATTCGTCCATTCCACTGAACTCGATATTCAATGGATAGCGGAATAACTTGCTTTCATTGTCTGCATATGTCGTGAAAAAATGATGAAGAGGATATTTCCCGACATTCAGTCCTTCAATCTTAGAGATTCCATTGTCGAAATAAGTATTGAGCTTTTTCATTTTGACTGACTCTATTTAAAATATAAATGACTATATATCTAATATTATAGTCACATCACGCTGTTTATTCAATTCTTTTTAAAGCTATAATATATATAAATAAAGGAAATGGTATATGAAAAATAAAATTGTAAAATGTCCCGCTGGAAGACTGATGAGTTTTTCAGGTATCGATGGCAATACTGATTTTGAAAATGGTCTTATATTGCGGGGGGCTTTCAAGTTTTCAGGTTTTGATATAAAATTCCCGGGAGATGGTCATATAGCCTTTGAGAATACAGAGCCAAGCGAGTCTGTTTTTTTCAGCGATTGGTTTTCTTGTGGAAAACTGCGCGGTGTTTTTATTGATGCCTATCATTTTATTATTGAAGGGCCCTGCCGTACAGACGCGGAAGATCTGGAAATAAAAATCATTTCGGAAAACGGGAAAACACTTATCGGAATAAAGAACTTTTTCAACAAAAAACTCATTTTGTCGGATGTGGATGCGCTGATTGATGAGCGTGCAAAATGGTCGAAACAAATTGTGTCAGAACAGGGGAACAAAGGAAATTTTTTCATCAATGCGCTGTCGCAGATGAAAGGACAGGTTTATTCGCCGGAAGGAATAATAAAGCACCGCTGGACAACGCCTGACAAGTGGCCCCACAGGCGAATGTGGCTTTGGGACTCGGTATTCCATGCTATTGGCTTGCGGCATATTGATATCGAACTTGCGAAAAATTCTCTGGATGCTGTTCTTGATGTGCAGCGGGAAGATGGCTTCATTGCGCATATGGCTGATCCACTCGGCATTTCAAAGATAACCCAACCGCCGGTTCTGGCTCTCGGATACAAACTTGTCAACGAATATGCCGATGATTTGGAGTGGCTCGGCGCGGCATATCCAAAACTCAAAAAGTACCTTCAGTGGGACATGAAAAATCGTGACAGTGACGGGTATGGGCTTCTTGAATGGTACATAGAAGCCGATGCCAATTGCAGAAGCGGCGAAAGCGGGATGGATAATTCTCCACGTTTCGACGCAGCGACTCAGCTCGACGCGACGGACTTCAATTCCATGTTGGCTCTCGAATTCGAGATTATGGCGGAATTCGCAGAGACGCTTGGCTTGAAGGATGATGCCGCATCATGGCGGATGCTTCATAAAACATTGTGTAATAAGATAAATCAACGACTCTGGAATGGGAAAGAGAACTTTTATTTTGATTATGACGTCACTAAGAATGAAATGTCGGAAGTCATGGCAAGTTCAGGGTTCATGCCGCTTATCTGCGGGGCATGCAGTAAAGAACAGGCCACAGCCATCGAGAAGCATATATATGATTCTGAGACATTTGGAACTGCTCTTGTTATCCCGTCGATTGCGGTAAAATCGGAGAAATTTTACTCGAAAGACATGTGGCGCGGGCCAGTCTGGATTAATGTGAACTGGATGGTGGCCTGCGGATTCAGACGTTACGGCATGAATGATACTGCTGATTTCATCATCCGGAAGACCGTCGAGGAAATAGAAGCCATGTTCGGAAAATATGGAACATTTTTTGAATTCTTTGATGACCGTTGCGAACTCGATCCGTCCCAACTCCTGCGTAAGGGGAAAAATGTTCCGGACTCTTTTCATCAACCCCTTTTCGACTATGGCTGGACAGCGACATTGTATATTGATATGTTATACTGGAAATACGGGCCATTGCACTCCGAAACTGCGCTTAGCCCCTAAGCTGGAGTACTTTTAAATCAAAGATTGGGGTAAAAGCTCCGAATAATCATATCGCATTAGAGCCCGGATTACAAGCCACCTTTTTCTCCGTCATATTTTTTGTAAAGAGGACGTTTGCCGCAGGGACATTCAACAATTCGGGATTCATCATCAAGTACGCATTGCTCG
>MHBG01000093.1 GCA_001804785.1 Lentisphaerae bacterium GWF2_45_14 | reverse complement strand
AAGTGAATTTCAATTATGGTACGTTCCTGGAAATGACATTTTTGACGGAAAAATTCTTCCTTGGCTAATTCGCTGATATCCAAGATGAAAAATCTTACCCATCATCCCTGTAAATCAGTAATTTATCCAGAATATTTAGTGGCATCATCCGGCGCTACCTTCTACCCTGAAAAGGGATTTTTGAGCCTGTTTTTGCTTTCCATTACTGTAAAATTGTCAATGAACACTTGGTCAATCAAGCCCAGTAAAAGTATTTTTAAGATTTATGAAATAAATATTAGCTATTTACCTTGCCCCCAAGTCGCTCTCCCCCTTCACCATTACCATCTTCCAATTTTTTTCGGTGGCGGTCGGCGGGATTTTATCTGTAACTGGTTGAGTTCCAATAGTAATTCCGCTTTTATTTCCGTATCTGAATTCCAAAGGTTTTGTTTTTCATCTGGATCATTTTCCAGATCGAAGAGCTCGCCTTCATCTGTTTCAAGATAACATGAAAGTTTATATCTTTCCGAAACAATGGTCCTGGCATTTTTCCCTTCAGAAGTATTTTCACACAGGACAGTTTTTCGTGTTTGATTATTACCTGACAGCAGCGGCAGAATGCTCTGGGCTGTAATCCTTTCAGGAATATTGACTTTGGCCAGTTCAAGTATTGTCGGCATAATATCGTATGACAATACCTTTGAATTGATAATTCGGGGCGAAAATGCCGTGGGATAGGAAAAAATAAAAGGAATTTTGAGCAGAGACTGATACATGAACGGGCCTTTCAGGGCGATGCCGTGGTCACCTAACAGTTCTCCATGATCACTGACAAAAAATATGGCGGTGTTTTCGTATAACCCACACGATTTGAGTTTATCCATGACCCTTCCCACCTGTTTGTCGATAAGAGAAATCATGCCATAATAGTGAGCTTTCATTTTTTGCCAGTCATGCCTGTCATGTCGAGCAAAGCTCTTTCCGCCTTGTACCCAACAATTGTCGCGCCAGATTTTGAAATGAGCAGGCATTGCGTTAAATTCATTTTCATCATATTCAATCGGCAAAGGCATATCTTCTGGCGAATACATGCTGTCAAACGGCTTTGGCGGATCAAAGGGATGGTGCGGATCCCAAAATGAGCAGTGAACCAGAAATGGTCTATTCCGGTCTCGTTCCTCCAGAAAATTTATCGTCTTGTCGGCAGTATATGTGGAGCGGTGCAGCTCTTCAGAAATCACACCGGAAATGGTCTGAAATGCCCCTTCGGAATCATATTTATTCAGGTCATTGGGATTCTTGTATTCGGAATCTAGATGTTCATTCAGTTCTTCTAAATAACCGGCGTTTTCCCCTTCCACAAAATCCACTTTTTCAAAACCGCAATATGGAAATGTTCCTGTCATTTCGCCCGGTTCGTAAGGCGGAGTCTCAAAGCCGCGACTGATGGGATTTAAATGCATTTTCCCCGACGCATAGGTCTGGTAGCCCGCTTTTCGCAACAGCTCAGGATAAGTTGGAAGAGTTTTATCCATAGGAACGCCATTAGTAGTGGAGCCATGTGAGGACGGATAAAGCCCTGTCAGCATTGACACTCTCTGGGGCAGGCAGATCGGCTGACATACATAGGCTTCATTGAAACGTGTTCCATTTTCGGCCAAGTGATCGATGTTGGGTGTTTTAATATGCGGATTTCCATTGCAGGCCAAGGCATCAAAACGCTGTTGATCGGTTATAAATACAAGGATGTTGGGTCTGTCCTGATTCATGAAACAATTCCTTTTTTTGTGTAAAAGCTCCGAGTAATCATATAACGTTTTTGCGCGGATTACAAGTCCCCAAATAGGCATCATCAGGGGTGACATAGTCCCCGGCTGCACCCAGTGCGGTATGCTGTCTGCGCTAATTATAGAAGTTCACATAGGACTGCACGCCAAGGCGAAGTTGCGCCAGGCTGACGTAATCCATGATCTTGATGTTTTCGTATTTCAACGCCCACCAGAAACGTTCCATTTTGGCGTTGTCGAGACAGTGTCCACGTCCGTCCATACTGATTGAGATTCCGCAATTTTTCAGGATTTTGCTAAAGTCATTCGACGTAAACTGACTGCCTTGATTCGAATTGAAAATATCTGGTTTTCCGTATTTTCCAAGCGCGAGATTCAGCGTCTCGATGCAGTGAACGGTGTCCATGGTGTTAGCCACATTTTTTCTTGTTTTTAAAATACTCAGATAAATACTTCGAGACGGGGGGAATCTCTTTCGGGATGCTTCCATGCCTCATTGACTTATGCCCAAGAACACCTGTTGCGACTGAATTCCTTGCAGCGAGCGGGGATGTATTGGGAACTATGTCGTTCCGCACAAATTCAATGAAAGATTTTATCATCACAGGATCGGCACCGCCGTGTCCGCCTTCAACAGCTTTGACTTTATGGATAATATCAGGATGTGTCCGGCTCCCGCGTTCTGTCCATACATGGATTTCACAGTCACCGTGGTCTCCAATATTTTCCACTCGTCCATGAGTACCTATAAAAGTATAATTGCGCTCTGAATCAGGTGTGTAAAAACATTGCATGTACGATGCCTGAACACCATTATCGAGCGACATCATTATCATGTTGTGATCTTCTATGTCTATTTTCGGAGCTAGGTCATTTTGAGAGAGCGGCGGCCAGCAGGATTCTTTCCATGCCTTGTCGCGGTCGGGAGCCTCATCGATACGGCGCCTGCCGCGCGGACGAAGAATGTTGCAGCCGGTTTATGAACGAGCAATTCGTTCAAATCCAATGGTGATTCAACATACTGCTCAGCCGGAGACGGAAAACCGCATACGGCGGAAGATTCCATCAATGGAGATTTATCTTTAGCTCTGCTCATGGTTTCCTGTCTCTTTCGGAAAAGTGCTTTTTCTTCTCAATCGCTTCCATATCCTGTATCGTGCCAATTTTAGAAGGCTTTTTTGCTCAATCAAGGATTATATGCTGATGTTTTGCAACATTTTCCGCGTGTAACGGGAAACCTAGCTCACTTGCCACTGATAATCAATAAAAAATCTTTGTTTTGCATGAATTTAGAGGCTGAGGTGGATTTCGTCTTTCTCGTCTTTTGAGGCGGTTTCTTTATCTTTTTTAAGCTCGTCAATGTCTTTTCTGAGTTTATCTCCGTCCGTTTTGAGGGCTGACATTTGTTCTTTGATTTGCTCTATGTCCTTTTTGATTCGCCCGGCGTACTGGTCTTTTATAAGCTTGTATTCATCGTCAAGCTTTTTGCATTCAGCCTTTATATCGTCAAACCTTTCTTTGCGCTGTTCAAATTCAGACTTGGCTTTTTTGATTCTCTTTTTGGCCGCAACTTCGCCACGATAAACATATACAACCTTGTCCCTGTTGTATTTTTGAACTTTGCTGTGATGAATTTCTTTAGTAGAATCGCCCTTGACGTACCAGCCGACACGTTCTCCAGGCGACTTAAAGCCCGTATCCATTTTGCTTGCGCTTTCAAGTTCCTTCTTTGCTTCAATGAAGGCCTTGTTTGCCAGCCCAAGTTCTTCCGAGGCCGGAACGGTTTTGCTTTCAATTGCGGCAGCTCGTTTTCGCAACTCTGGAATATAGTCAATATCACCAAGTTGTTTTTTCTCAAGAGCGGCAAGAACCGCGTCAAGTTCGTTTTTCTTTTTCTTCAAGTCAAGGAAAGATGCTTTCTTCGACTGCATTTCTTTATCGAGTTCTGCCAATTTTGCCGCGTCTTTGTCTTCTTGAGGAGTAGCGACCGCAGGCTTTTTTTCTTCCGCTTTGGGCTTTTCTTGGACGGGCAGAAGTTCTTGGGCTGGTTTTTCTTCTTTAACGACTTCTTTGGCAGGTTCTTTAGGCTTGAATATGTCGCCGATGTTGAAATCCTTTATAGCTATTGCGGCGACTGTGGCTGTTACGATTAAGAGTATGAATAGTGTTTTCATTTATATCCCCGTTTGTTTTGTGTTTTGCCCGAAATAATGATGAACATGTTCTGCGGATTTATTTGCCTCCTTTTTTTCTGTTTTCCAATAGAATAGCAAAGGCACACAGACAAAGAATGTCCAAGTTGAACGATTATTTTCACTTGGACACAAAATGTCCGCTTGCAAATGCTATATTAGAGGCAAATGTAAGCTTATTTTAAAGGGGATCAGCTATGCCCGTAAGCAAGAATCAATTGCAACGTCTCATCCGTCTTGTCGCGAGACTGAAAGAGAATCGTTATCCGAATTGCAAATCCTTTGCCGAGGAGCTTCGGAAATCCGACCTCGATGAAAATGTCAGGATGGCGTGTACTGATAAAACGGTGTTCCGCGATATTCTGACGCTCAAAAATGAATTCAAAGCGCCAATCGCCTTTGATCGGGGGCGCAATGGCTATTACCTGAAGCATCACGGATGGACGTTCAATGCTCCATATTCCCGTAGCGAAGAAGAGCTTCTGACGGCTGTACTGGGAGCAAGGCTGGCCGAGAATATTTTCCCTGAACCGCTACGGACGCAGATTCGTGATTCCGTTGACTTCATGCTTTCGTCCGATAATCCCGATTTTCTCGACAAAGCGCAGATCGATTCGCTTGTCATAATCCCCGGCATGAGAAAAATGCCAGATCCTGCGACATTCATGACTCTCTTCAAGGCATGGCAGGAACACGAGCTAGTTTCCATTGATTACGAAGACGCAAGCGATGCGCTTACTACACGGCGATTCGAACCGCATACAGTCATTTTTTACGAGGGATTGTGGTATTCGAAGGGCTTTTGTCATCTGCGGAAAGAGTCGAGAACGCTTGTTTTGCACCGGATAAAAGCAATCAAACGGCTCGGAAAGTACTTCGAACCGGATCCAGCGATAATCAAAACCGCTACGGAATCCGAAATATTTAGCTCAGAGACAGTTTATGATGTAAACATACTTTGCGACGGCTATCTCAAGAAACGCGTCGAAGCAAAACCGTTGCATCTGGCACAGACTGTGAAAAAAGTCTCGAAGACTCGCTTCAAAATAACGGTACCGGAGATATCCCGTTATCGCCTTGTGACGTGGATAATGCGCCAATGCGGAAATGCCGTCATCACGAATCCGCCTGAACTCGTCGCCGAGATAAAAGACTTCGCCCGCAAAATCCTGAAAGAACATAAAAGATGAGTATAAAATTATTCTAGACCTTTTCCAATGGCATTTTAGAAAATTTATTGCAACGCTTTATTAAATAAAATAATATGATATTTTAAGAGAGTTTTATGCTGAGAGGAAAAAATTATGGCGAAAATGAATAATCCTCAAAGATTGAGGTAGTTAAATGACTTCACAGAAACAAGAGAGGCAAGTTGTCTCAAAAAAAAGAGTCACCGACCACGGAGAGGTGTATACAGCAAGACAAGAGGTAAATGCGATGCTTGACCTGGTAAAGCATGAGACCGCCAGAATCGAATCCCGCTTTTTAGAACCGGCATGTGGTACCGGAAATTTTCTTGTTGAAATATTACAACGCAAACTTCATGTCGTTGATGTTCGTTATAGTAAAAGTCAATTGGAGTATGAACGATATTCGATTCTTGCCGTATCCAGTATTTACGGGATAGACATACTGAAAGATAATGTCATTGAATGCAAGAAACGGCTTCTAGATATATTTATAGAGAAATATAAGTCGTTGTATAGAGAAAAAATTAAAAACGAATGTGTAGCTTCAGCACAATATATACTGGATAAAAACATTATTTGGGGGGATGCATTAACTTTGAAAACGGTATCTGACGAGTCACACCCCATTATCTTTTCAGAGTGGTCGCCTGTTAACGGCAGTATGCTTAAGCGAAGAGATTTTGCATTTGAAGGACTGCTTGATCACGAAGGCATGAAAGAACTGCCGCTCTTTTCAGACTTGGGCGATGATGTTTTTATTCCGACTCCCGTACAGGAATATCCACTAGTACATTTCCTAAAGGTTGCAAATGCAGAACAAGAATAATTACAACCCTGATGTTTTAACATGTCTTGCCAATCTAAGCAGTGATGAAGTTTTCACGCCGCCGCAACTTGCAAACAAGATGCTAGATTTACTCCCCGTAACAATCTGGCGCGATGAAACAGCTAAATTTCTTGATCCTGTCTGCAAATCCGGTGTATTCCTGAGGGAAATTGCCAGACGTTTAGATATTGGGCTAGAAAGAACAATTCCCGATAAGCATACACGTATCAAGCACATCTTCCATAATCAGCTCTTCGGAATCGCAATAACCGAATTAACATCACTCCTTTCCCGAAGATCCCTTTACTGTTCAAAGGCGGCCAACGGGAAATATTCGGTCTGTGAAGATTTCGATACGGAACATGGAAATATATTCTTCAGAAGAATCAAGCACACTTGGAAAAATGGGAAATGTTTTTACTGTGGAGCAAGTCAGGAAGTTTATGACCGTAGTGAAGAATTGGAATCTCACGCATATCAGTTTATCCATACAGAAAAACCAGAGGAAATATTCAATATGAAATTCGATGTAATTATCGGAAATCCACCTTATCAGTTAAGCGACGGAGGGGCAAAAGCAAGTGCTTCCCCGCTTTACCATATGTTCGTTCAAAAAGCTAAAAAATTGAATCCCAAATATCTCACTATGATTATTCCATCTAGATGGTTTGCTGGCGGAAAAGGACTCGATGATTTTCGTAAAGAAATGTTAAATGATTCTCGAATACGTACAATCGTGGATTTTGAAGATGCAAATGAATGTTTTCCGGGAGTAGATATTGCAGGCGGCATTTGTTATTTCTTGTGGGAACGGGATTTTTCTGGGATGTGTGAAGTCATAAATATACATAATGGCTTAAAGATAACTTCTCAAAGGAAGTTAAATGAATTTGATACATTTATACGTCATAGTGCAGCTGTCCCTATCATTCGTAAGGTTATAGCAAAAAAAGAAAGAAGTATGGGGGAACAAGTATCTGCAAGGAAGCCATTTGGATTGAGTACCACTATCAGACCCCATAAAACAGGTGACATAATTCTTCGCTGGCAAAAAGGCGAAGGACCCTATCCTCGCCAAGAAATAAATACTGGTACTGAAATGATTGATGAATGGAAAGTCATTACATCATACGTCGGGTATGACCATGCTGGTAATCCAGGGAAAGATGGGAGAAGGAAGGTGTTTTCTAAAATAGATATTCTTCCACCAGGAACGATTTGCAATGAGACATATTTGGTAATTGGTTGCTATAAAAAAGAAATTCAAGCAAAAAATCTCGTTTCTTATATGAAAACTCGATTTTTCCGTTTTTTAGTCGCTCAGTTTATGTATTCGCATCATATTACAAAAGATTCTTATTCATTTGTTCCAATTTTAAGTATGGATACAAAATGGTCGGATGAACTACTTTATAATCGTTATGGGCTAATCCAGCAAGAAATTTCTTTTATAGAATCCATGATTCGTCCGATGGAGTCGGGAAATGAATAAGGCAGAGGGATTAATTACATTTGAAAAGCAGTCGATTCGCCGCTTTTTCGATGAGACGGAAGAAAAATGGTACTTTTCCGTAGTGGATGTGGTCGCTATATTGACAGATAGCGTTAATCCACGGGACTACTGGTTCAAGATGAAAGTCAGGGTCAAAACCGAAGATGGTTTTGAGTTGTCGACAATTTGTCGACAACTGAAGTTAACATCTTCAGACGGAAAGAAATATGCTACTGATTGTACGGATGTACAGGGGTTATTAAGAATAATTCAATCTATCCCTTCTCCGAAAGCAGAACCTTTCAAACAATGGCTCGCTAAAGTAGGTTATGAAAGGATTCAGGATATAAGTGATCCAGCTCTTTCTCTTGATCGGGCAAGAGAATATTGGAAACAGCAAGGGCGAAGCACAAAATGGATACAACAACGGATGATGGGGCAGGAAACCCGTAACAAACTTACTGATTACTGGAAAGATCACGAGATTAAAGGAGAAGAAGAGTATGCCATTTTAACCAATATTATTCATCAGGAATGGAGCGGTGTTTCGGTTAAAAAGCATAAAGAAATGAAAGCTTTGAAGAATCAGAATCTGCGCGACCACATGAATGAGGCTGAGCTTATTTTTACGGCTCTTGCCGAGCTTTCAACCAGGCAAATAGCAGAAAGTGTCAAGGCTACGGGAATGCCAGAGAATGCCGAAGCTGGCAGAAAAGGCGGAAAGATTGCTCGAAAGGCACGTTTTGAACTGGAGCAAAAAACGGGAAAAAGCGTTGTAACCGGAGAAAATTTTTTACCTCCAGCAAATTCCAGAAGCAGATTAAAGAATGGTGGAGGGACGGATGAAAATAAATTATAGATGCCCAGCGAAGGAACAATTCAGATGACCGAAGAAAATTTTTTCCCACAGCGTCCTAAGGCAAATCCCATAATTTATGCCTATGAAGATACTAATCCCGAATATAGAGGGTTGCTCAAAATCGGCTATACAAGTATTGATGCAAAAACACGAGTCGCACAGCAATATCCTGTTCTGCGTCCAGGAAAACTGCCATATAAAATTGTCTTGGAAGAATCAGCCATTCGAAATGACGGCAGTACATTCATAGACCACGAAGTACATCGATACTTGAGAAATAAGAATGTAAAAGGGGAATGGTTCGCCTGTAACGTTGATGACATAAAATCTGCTATCCTTGCAATTAAAAACGGCAAACAGAACGAAGAAAATCGTATTCTGGATTTTAAGATGCGTCCGGAACAAGAAGCAGCGGTAGAAAAAACAATAGCATATTTTAACAGTTTCCATAATGAAAATCCACATAAGACACCGCATTTCCTTTGGAACGCTAAAATGCGTTTTGGAAAAACCTTTGCAACTTACCAACTTGCAAAAAAAATGAAATGGACAAAAGTCCTTGTGCTTACCTTTAAACCCGCAGTACAAAGTGCCTGGGAGGAAGATTTAAAATCTCATATTGACTTTAAAGGGTGGCAATTTGTATCTCGAAATGGATTAGGTTTTTTCGACATCGATAAAGGAAAGCCAATAATATGTTTTGGTTCTTTTCAGGACTATCTGGGGCGGAACAGCGTGGGCGGAATCAAAGCTAAAAACGAATGGGTGCATACAACCAATTGGGATTGTGTGGTATTCGATGAATATCATTATGGTGCATGGCGCGATAATGCCAAAGAACTTTTTGAAGCGGAAAACAGCAGAGAAAGTAGCTTTCTGGAAGGAGAGGGAATTGAATATTTTGATGAAGATATAATGCCTATTACAACAAATGCCTATCTCTACCTTTCAGGTACCCCTTTTAGAGCTATTGCTTCCGGAGAATTCATTGAAGAACAGATATATAACTGGACATATTCAGATGAACAAAAGGCAAAACAGGAATGGTGCGGTGCTAACAATCCATATGAATCGTTAGCACGGATGGTGATGTTAACTTATCAATTGCCAGATTCAATTCGGGAAATCGCAATGGCCGGGGAGTTTGATGAATTCGATTTAAACATATTTTTTTCCGCAGAAGGCAATGGTGAAAATGCAAACTATAAATATCAAGATGAGGTTCAGAAATGGCTTGATTTAATCCGGGGAGCATTCCTGGAAACTACCGTTGACAATCTTAAGATGGGCGCAAAAAAACCTCCTATGCCATTTTCAGACACGCGCCTTTTGAACGTGTTGTCACATACTTTTTGGTTTCTTCCAAGTATTGCCTCTTGTTATGCAATGAGGAACCTTCTTGGACAAAAACAGAATAAATTTTATCATGATTATAAAATCATTGTTGCTGCCGGAACTAATGCAGGTATTGGAGTTGAAGCGCTGAAGCCGGTGCTGGATGCAATGGATAACCCTCTGAAAACCAAAACAATTACTTTATCCTGCGGCAAGTTGACAACAGGTGTTTCGGTAAAACCATGGATCGGAATTTTCATGTTGCGTAATTCATCCAGCCCGGAGACATATTTTCAAGCAGCATTCAGAATACAAACACCATGGTGCATAAAGAATCCTGACAGTCTGTCTCCAAATAAAGAAGAGATTCTTAAACGTGAATGTTATGTTTTTGACTTTGCGCCAGACAGGGCTTTGCGCCAAATTGCGGATTATAGTTGCCGCTTGAATGTTGATGAATCAAATCCTGAAAAAAAAGTTGAGGAGTTTATAAGCTTCCTTCCTGTGCTTGCATATGACGGCAGCTCAATGAAGCAGATAGATGCAGCAGGAATTTTGGATATGGCAATGAGCGGAACAACTGCAACGCTTCTGGCAAGACGTTGGGAAAGCGCATTATTGGTAAACGTGGATAATAATACTCTCCAGCGTCTTATGAATAATCAAGATGCTTTGAATGCCCTGATGAGCATTGAAGGTTTTAGAAATCTGAATCAAGATATTGAAACTATTATTAATAAGTCTGAAGCCATCAAAAAAACTAAAAAAGAGGCCAATGAAAGAGACCTGACAGCCAAAGAGAAAAAAGAACTGTCAGAAGAAGAAAAAGAATACAAGAGTTTAAGAAAACAGATACAGGATAAACTCATAAAATTCGCAACACGAGTCCCTGTATTTATGTATTTAACGGATTATAGAGAAAGAACACTGAAGGACGTTATAACTCAGTTGGAGCCGGGGCTATTTAAAAAAGTGACAGGATTATCAGTAAATGACTTTGAGTTACTTGTCAGCCTTGGGGTTTTCAACAGTGCGCTAATGAATGATGCCGTTTATAAATTTAAACGCTATGAGGATGCAAGTTTGGTTTATATTGGAATAAACAGGCATGAAGGAGAAGACATCGGTCTTTATGACACTGTATTGCACAAAGATGAGTATCTTAGAACCTTTGAAAATAACTCTATGCCGCCTACCTGAGAATTTACGTAAGCGCATTTAGAGAGAATTAAATTGTTAAGGAAGGCGGGTTGGGAAATTATCAATACGCCATATCATAAATGGTATAAAAAGGGATGGATATGCGATATGAACAACCAACAGCTTTCGACGGAAATAAGTCGCATTGAAAATAGGATAAAAGATCATCTTGGACTTGTTCAGATGCAAACTCTAGGAAATCCGACTCTCACTAATCCTTTAAAAAATTACCAGCAGAATCAAACTGAGGCTTTATGATAAATTTTCCACATTCATTGATAAAGCTCCATTTGCGCGAGAATTCGAGCGGCTCTATGATCCGAGCCACCCCGTTCGCAACCACCTCGAAACCTTCGACAGCGTCGAAGAGGTCCGTATTATCCGCGAAGCCCTTAAAAAATAGGAACCACGAATGGACGCTAAGAAGAAACCTGAGAAAAAAGAGACCTCCATCGTCCGATCCTCGGCGGCCATAAGGGGGACTCCGGCCTGCCTTTAGCTAAAAATTAATGCAGGGTTTCATAGACCTTACGCCCATTCGGCAGGCGCTGTACCTTGACAAAGCCAGCGGCTGTAAAAATAGGCAAGGCTCTGGAGACTGTTCCTTTATCGCATACTGCTTTCTTTTTGAACGCCGCTCGATAAAAATCCAAACGCTCTTAACGACATTTATTACGGTTACGGCTTGAATATATATGTCAGCGGAAAAAAAACGACTACTCTGCCTCAGAAATATTCGCAGATTCCTTACTGTATCGAAGCAAGCAGATATTATCTGCCGGTAACGGAGGGTACCTTCAATTATTTTGAATTCTGCCATTATGGGCAGGGCGGAGCGCTTTTTCTTGACGGACATGCCAAACATTACAATTTATCAAATATGCTCGTGCCCACCTGGTATACGTGGTATTTCGCCACAACCGGGACATGGTAGAGCTTCAGGACTTGACCAGTTTCTTTATCGCCGGAAGGTGCCACTAAATACTCCAGATAAAGCACTGATTTACAGGGTGCATGGTGTAGGTGTATAGGTGCGATAATCCACCGGGTGTAAGTCCCGTTCCGGCAAAGGTCG
>MHBG01000092.1:11888-21242 GCA_001804785.1 Lentisphaerae bacterium GWF2_45_14 | reverse complement strand
CGGTGCAGGAAGTTGAGTCTGCCAGTATGCAAGTCACGGCGTGCTGGCATGCAAGGCATGCTTCCGACAAAACACTTGTCAAAGGTTACCGAACGTTCTGCAAGGCGTTGAAAATTAGGCGCTTTTACCCATTCATTGCCGTACGGAGGAAGAAAATTTTTAGCCAGTGAATCGAACATTACCATTATTGTTTTCATTTTATGATATTCCTGATATAGTTTTATTTTGTTCTACGAATATAATCTTTTTTGTGCTATATTGGAATAGAGAAAATGAGCAAAAGTTTATACAAAATGGGAAAAGTCACTGCATGAACAACGCCGTGCTAAATGCTGGACAGATAAACGGAAGGCTGCCTCCAGGGAGAAAGACCGGGCAACGCCGATTATCCGGTGATTTCATTGCGCTGATGACTGGCGGGGAGGCTTATTTCTGCAAACATTCAGAGGCAAAACAGCTCATCAAAGCCCCTGTACTGATTTATGTTCCGGATGGAATGCCGCACCGCTACGACCCCAATCCTCAACAGCACTGGAAAAATTATTGGATGCTGTTTGATGGGAAAATCGCAATACGCTCTTTCGGTAGTATACTGCCTCCGTGTCCGGGCGTTTTCAAAATTAAGGAAACTGATGACATTGAAAAGGACTGGTCTGATCTTTGCGCTGTCAAACTTTCGGAATGTCCGGATGCCGACGCTTATAGCTTTCTGCTTTTGCATAAGATCCTGTTTGGTGTCCTCATGCGGATAAGAGGAACTGTTCTGAGTCATCGCCCCTCGCGCTTTGATTTCATGCTTCAGGAATTGAGCAAGAAGGCAAATGCTCCTGATCTTGACCTGCACGTACTGGCGAAAAATCACGGTTTTAGTTATGACAATTTCAGGAAGCAATTCAAAGCGCAGACAGGTATGAGCCCATGGCAGTATTTTCTCAAACTGAAGATAAACAATGCAAAGACCCTCCTCCTGAACAGTACTTTGAATATCAAGCAGATTGCAGAAATGATTGGCTTTGAGAACCAGTACTATTTTTCCAGGATATTCAAGGAAAAGGCAGGGATGTCTCCAACTGAATTCCGCTATAACTTGCTTGGAAAAGCATGAGAATTTCTTGAGATTGGTCGAGTAGACTCAGGCCTCCGGTGTTTCGGTCATGTTTGTGTTTACCGCTTGTCCTGCCCTTTCAGTACGCAGGGTATTACAATTTGTTGCCTGCGCTGTTGTCAGGATAGCTACCCGGCTGGGACGACATTTGCCGGACCGAGACTTACACCCGCTGGATTATCGCACCTTTTTACGGCGCACACGTGCACCGACACCATCAAATCCGAATAGTTGCTGTAGGGCTTGTCTTATCATTACGTCTATTCCGGAAGCTCAGCCCGCCCTTGCAAGCTCCTTGAGCCTTTCCGGATTTATCCCTAAATGCTCATTGCATATCCATGCGACGTCGATTTTCAAATATCCCATGAGTTCGACGATGTCCGGTTCCGAGTAGACGCTTTTAAAACAGAATACAGGTTTGCCGTTTCTGAGTTTCTCCAGTACGATGCTTTTTTTTCATATCATTGCCTTTCTTTTTTGATTCAAAATCTTCACGGTGTCCGGTATCCGGTATCCGGTATCCGGTATCCGGTATCCGGTATCCGGTATCCGGTATCCGGTATCCGGTATCCGGTATCCGGTATCCGGTATCCCGCCGTTACAGAAATTGTTATTAGTATTTTCATGCCTGGACTGAGCCGTTTAATATATGCACCGGCTTTCGGTCTGATTTCGATGATTCCAACGGACTCCGCAGGTGTCATGCGATGAATTTTCTGAAGAGTTTTTTCCATGGAGCAAGCATTATTGACGTATTGTACTACAAATAGTATAGGGCTGCCTTCAAGTTTTGTCAATACCTTTTCTGATATTAGGCCTGCTCTGTAAAAAGTACGGTTCAGGGTGCGGCGGAGCTTTTTCAGAGTAAGGTTTTGAAAGTCTCGGATACTTGTGAATTATTCCTTCGCGAATATATTTGATTTTCCTGTTTGAAAGATGAAATTACTGGAATGTAAATAAGGAAATATGATGCGAAAACCCGATATGCTTAACGCGATTGTCCTTGCTGCCGGGCTGGGAACAAGGCTCAGGCCGATAACCGGCTCAATTCCTAAACCGATGGTTCCCATCTGCAATACCCCGCTGCTTGATATAGTGCTTTCAAAGCTCAGAAACTTTGGTGTGGAGAGGATTGCCGTCAACACACATTACCTTGCCGATGTCGTCAGCGGCTTTATAAATCAGAGTCCGCACGCAGAATATACGGAAATTTTTCACGAACCTGAAATACTTGGCACCGGCGGTCCGCTGGTCAATGCGAAGAGGCTTCTTTCCAACGGCGATGTTTTTATTCTCCATAACGGTGATGTTCTCACCGATCTTAATCTTGAACGTCTCATTGATTTTCACCGGAACAATGGTTTCACGGCCACTTTCGCACTCGTCGACGGTCCCGAAAACAAGGTCAGGATAAATTCGAATGGGCACGTGATAGATATTCTCGACACCATCGATTTTAATGAAGAAAATACAAAGAAGTACACATATACTGGAATTATGGCCTTTTCCGCATCCATTTTCAAGTATCTTCCCAAAAAGCCCGAGAATTGTTCCATAATAAAGGCGATAGCACATGCGATTAATGCCGAGCCGGGCACAATCGGAGGATGCGTTTACGAAAATGTATACTGGAATGATTTGGGGACGATGAAGCAGTTCTTTCAGGCGCATGAAGATATTCTTCTCAAAAGGCTGATAAGTATTCCCGGTATCACTCCGGCCGACTCTAGCACGGTATATGGTGAAAATACAGTTATTGCGTCCGACGCTGACATCAGTGGTTTTTTGTGTACCGGCAGGAACTGTGTTATCGGCGAGGGGGCTACTCTCTGCAAGTGCGTACTTCTCGACGATGCGCGCGTTGCTCCCGGGGACTTTCGCTATAATGAGGTCATCGGCCCGTCCTTCAGCCGCCATCGCGAGTGCCAGTCGCTGAAATCCCTTCAGCTTATCAGCGATATCGACCTTGACAATGCCGTTGTTTCGTCTCTTGTCGAGCAGGGGTCCGACAGGGGCTTCTTCAGAATAAAAACAAGTGACTCCTCCAAGGTTCTCATGCGCTCATCGCAGATGGACGAGGATTTCGACCGTTATATTTCAATCGGCGAATTTTTGCATGGTACCGGGTTGCAAACACCGCGGATTTTTTCTTATTCCCGTCAGGAATACGCTATACTGATGGAGGACCTCGGCAATTCAATAATTTACAAGAAAATATCAGGCCGCGAAAATACTGATCTATTCAATGATATTTACGGGAGAATAGTCGATGCGCTTGCGCTCTTTCAGACTAGGGGAACGTTGGCTGTCAAGGCGCGCGGCAATGATCTGGGGATAAGGATATTCTCGTATGACTATTTACGCTGGGAAACCAGTTATTTCATGAAGAATTTTCTCGAAAATTTCTGCGGGCTTTCGGCCCTTGAGTCTGAATTGGGAAATGAGTTCGATCTCCTTGCCGGTGAGGTTTTCAGCCAGCCTAAGATATTTATGCACCGTGATTTCCAGTCACAGAACATTCTTGAACATGAAGGCCGCATAAGGTTCGTTGACTTTCAAGGCGCTCGGCTCGGCCCGTTGGCCTACGACATAATGTCATTGCTTCGCGATCCGTATATTAATATTTCCATCCCTCAGAAAAACGAACTTCTCAATCTGTATTTTACGAAGTTTCTTGAATATGGCGGCACTGAAGCCTCAGGAATGTGCGAATCTGACCGTTCCCTCTTTTGCCAATATGCCGTGACCGCCGGGCTTCAACGCTCAATGCAGGCGCTTGGCGCGTACGCATTTCTTTCGCTGAGGAAGGGAAAGGCCGTTTACATGAAGTTTATTCCGCAGGGCTATAAATATTTGATGGAAGGCCTTGAGAATTTCGGGAAATCCTCATACCCATTCAGGCTTGACCGTCTGACCAGGCTCTGTGCCTCCGTTGAGAAGACCCTGAAGGAAAAGTTAAGATGAATATACATCGTTTATTGTCAGGGCAAGTCTGTAAATCTGAGAGTTCTTTTCAAGACATATCGTGAAAAACCTGCTCATTCAGCATGGAAGGCCGCATTATTGTAAATTATTTTTATTCCACATGAGCCGGAGCTTTTTAATTTTTTAAAACACAGGCAATCGGAGTATCTTATTATATGGTAACGGGGATATAGGATTATGGCAAAATATGTTATGGCTCTGGATGCCGGGACAACCAGTAACCGATGCATTCTCTTTAATGAAAAAGGAGAAATATGCAGCGTGGCTCAAAAGGAATTCGAACAATATTTCCCGCAGCCAGGATGGGTTGAACATGATGCCAACGAGATTTGGAGCACCCAGCTTCTGGTCGCTCAGGAGGCTATGGAAAAAATCGGGGCCGACGCCTCAGATATTGCCGCGATAGGAATAACAAATCAGAGAGAAACCACAATCGTATGGGATAAAGCGACGGGAATACCAGTCGGTCCCGCTATCGTATGGCAGTGTCGGCGTACCTCGGAGTACTGCGACCTTCTCAAAGACAAAGGGCTTACGGAGACATTCAGGAAAAAAAACAGGCCTGGTGATTGATGCTTATTTTTCCGCGCCAAAAGTAAAATGGATTCTGGACAACGTCAAGGACGCGCGGGCAAAGGCCGACTCCGGGCACTTGCTGTTCGGCACGGTGGATACCTGGCTTATCTGGAAATTGACTGGCGGGCGAGTCCACGCGACCGATTACTCCAATGCCTCAAGGACTATGATGTTCAACATCAACACCCTGCAATGGGATCAGGATATTCTGAATGAACTGGATATCCCCGGGAATATGTTTCCGGAGGTCAAGCCGTCAAGTCACATCTTCGGGAAGACGGAAGCTTCGATTTTCGGAAAAGAGATTCCGATAGGCGCGGCGGCGGGCGACCAGCAGGCGGCGTTGTTCGGGCAGACCTGTTTCACTCCCGGCGAAGCCAAGAACACCTATGGCACCGGCTGTTTCATGCTCCTGAATACTGGAGAGAAGCCGGTTTATTCAACGAACGGTCTTGTAACGACCATCGCATGGGGGCTGGACGGCAAAGTCAATTATGCGCTTGAAGGCTCGATATTTACCGCCGGGGCCGCCATACAGTGGCTGCGCGACGAAATGAATCTGATCGACGCGGCGGCGGATTCGGAATATATGGCAAACAAAGTAGAAGATACCGAGGGCTGTTATGTCGTCCCGGCGTTTACCGGACTCGGCGCGCCGCACTGGAATCAGTATGCGCGTGGCACGATTGTCGGACTCACCCGCGGCGTCAATAAAAACCATCTGGTACGGGCGACACTTGAATCGATAGCCTTTCAGGCCAACGATGTTATCGTGGCGATGGAGAAAGATTTCGGAATCAGGCTTACGGCGCTCAAGGTCGACGGCGGTGCGTGCGCCAACAACTTCCTGATGCAGTTCCAGTCTGACATTATCAATGTCCCGGTTCATCGTCCTGAATGTATAGAGACAACGGCGCTTGGCGCGGCATATCTTGCGGGGCTGGCTGTCGGCTATTGGAAAACACAGAAAAGCATCCTTGAGAATTGGCGGATAGACAAAATATTCGTTCCCGAAATGACTGAACCCAAAAGAGCTCTCAGTCTGAAAGGATGGAACCAGGCAATCCATTGCGCCTGCTCCTGGCAGGCAGGCAGAGCAAGCCCTGCACCAAGTCTGTGATATTACCCTATTTTCCGGGTTCTGATAATTTTTATTGAAGTTTCGATGATGTTTTCTATCAAAGGGTAGACTGTCTTTAATTCCTGTAATTCTTTTCGAAAGACCGCAAGTTCTCTCCTGACTCTGCGCTGTTCAAGCCTCATTGCGTCTATGCTCAATGATTCGGCTTCCGGATACCTGACTTTCTTCTTCATCGCAACACTCCTCTTTACGCAAGGCTGCGGAAAAGAAAAAGGCGTGATCTCATCCGCACTCCAGAGAGGTACTGGTATACCCGTTCACGAATACGGAGAGACACGCCATTATTGTATGGGTGTCGTCCGCGTTTCGTGAACAAAAGTACCAGTTTTCTCTGGAAACGCTTGCTATGGTTTTTACTTTACTCTAAGACTTCTATAAAGCCCCCTAATTAATTCCTACTTCAATATAACATTATTCACGGATGATATCAATAGATAAAATACTCCCTCCGGGGGGCAGGCCGGGGGCCTGCACATTTCTGTGCCGTTTTCGCTTCGCTGACGGCGGGAAGAAACAATTATTTGTTTGCGGGATAAACCTGAACAGTTTCAGGTTTCCCCCTGCACCCCACTTCCAGAACGTTCCGATGCAATGTCATCCGCCAAACTTATTTCTGATTTATCAGAAGACGCAATTAAGACTTTCTTGCGGAAATACTCTTGCACATACGCCTGCATCACTCCAACTCGCGTTTGAGCCTCTTCATTTTTATAAACGCTAAGGTCTTCAATATCCGCAAACGCCTTCATTACAGCTTCATATCCCTCATCCCCCAGCCATTCTTTCAGGCATTCATTCTTAATAGGCGCTGCAACAGAATTATCCGACGGGACTGAATCAAGGGAAGGAATGAAAAAATAAGCAAATTGAGATAATATTTTAACAGAATCTATTTCAAGGGACTTAATCATTAATTTGCCAAGCCATTTCCACGCAGATGGAGCAAAAGCATATTGATCTTCCGTGCTAGTACAATAAACAGTGGGTTTGGTATTAGATGTGGTATAATAGCCGCTATCATGAGGATACCTAATACAAAAATCAAAAAGTGTAAAAGGATATTCTTCTTCAAGAGAATTGATAAAGTTCGCAGAAGAATTCCAACACTCTTTTGTGTATTTGAAATAATCCTCAAATGTTTTTCTGTCATATGAACCCCTCTCACACCCTCCTGGACTATTATTATTCTTCCAACGTTTAACAATAGTATTTGCCATAAAAAGGCTTCGAGGAAGAGCCTTTTTTATTTCACCAATTACCCATTTCCTGTGCATCTCAATATCAATAGGCTTTCTAATTTCGCAAAAACAGTTAAGAACATCACGTTTCTTAGAAATATTTTCATAATCCTCAAGGATTATCTTAAATCCGATTGAAGCAAGATTCCTGAGCTTATAACCACCGATAAGCTCTGAAAATTGTTTTGTTTTATTAGACCATCTGCTATCTGTCAACATATTTTTTGCTATATTTTCGCCTGATTCAATCTGTTCTGACTTTAACTGTTCAAATCCTTTCTCCCCCTCGTCCTCGTCTGAATTTCTCTCTACATCTATTTTCTTCCCGATAAAATCCTGAATGGCTTTTAAAACCTCCTGATCTGGAAGTTCATCCTTTTCCAAGCATCCCCTTTTTATTCTCTTCCAATAGTTGGTATACTTATTATTCCTTACTCCTTGAGGATAGACATGTCCCGCCATTTCAGAATTCCAAGACGGAAAAAGAAAATCTATTAAATTATGAAAAGAATCCTGTACTCTGCCGTTAGCATCGCCTATGATCTTATTCAATTCTTGCTTGGCATTTTTCAAGCGTTTTTTTTGTTCTTCATCAAAACCCGAATCACCAAAAGAGGAAGACATATTCTGAATCATTTGAATATTACTGTCTATATAGTCAAAAACGCTCGGATATATATTTTTTATAGTATTAATCACCAGCAATTCATCAAAAACAACTTCTCCTCTAAGATTATTCCAGTCAGAAGTCATTTGTTCCCAAATAGCTTTAAACTGCCTTATATTAGGGAATAGTTCAGGTAAAATATCAGAAGGGGGACTCTGCTTTGATGCAGCCAGATAAAAAGAAGATATAAAATCATCTTCCTCTTGGAAAATTATCACACCATCCGTTTCGACATTTTTTTTACTTCTGAATTCATTCAATTCCCTTCTAAATTCTGACTTGGGCGCAAGAAGGCGTTCTGTATAAGAGGTTATCCGCTGCAACCATGGCGCATGAGGAATCTCCGTATCAATAGCTATAACAAAGCGGATATTCTTTGTATTTTTGATTCTATCTAAGAAGGCGGGAAGTTCAACAGTAAGTAAATCAGATTCTTTATTTCTGTCAACATCTTCTATAAAATATATAAGACGCCCACCCATTACGCCTAATGCATTATCAAGGCTTAATATAACATCTTCTGCCGAAGTACTTTTCGTGGACAGTCCAAATAACTTACCAAAGAAACCGACATCAGATAGCGCCTCGGAATACTCCTGTGGCAAACCGGAAAAAGAAAGAACATCAAAACGATTCTTCAATGATTTAAGTCCTTCGGAAAGTATATGCTTTACAAAACCATCCTTTTTCCGTCCCCATGAGTCTATCCAGCAAATCGTATAAGGCTCTTTTTTTAACTCATCTTCAACCCATTCCAAAATAGTTGTTTTCCCAGAGCCAAAACTTCCGACTAAGGCGATATTTCCTTTCGGGTCTTGAATATATCTTGCAATTTTTTCAGCAACGACTTTCCTATCATATTCATCCTTGACTATTTTCTTTGGTATTTTGGTTCCAAAACAAAAATACACCAACAACTTTGCTAATATGATGGACAGAAGGAATATACCATAAATCCAAATCTGCATACGCCACGAAGCCAGATCATCAAGGTAACAGTAGTATAAAAACGATATTCCAATCAAGGAAAGTAATGCTATTGCCCATGTTGGAGGATATCTTAACCACGTCGGAAAATGTCTATTGTATTTTAAAGGATGTCTCAAGCTTATCAAAAAATACCTCAAACTTTTTAACGGATGACGTTTCCACCCCAGATATAGACGTCTTAAATGCAGAGGCATGCCGCCTTTTAGTATTATCAGCGACAAGACCGCGGTAAAAACTATGCCCATCAGTATGTCGCCGAATATATTATTAGGGAAAACAGTATAAAAAATGCTTACAACATATGGATAAACATAAGGCCTTATGAGTATCAAAAACGTAACGGCAAGAACTGCGGTCAGGAAGCAATCGAAATATCTTTTCCTCATGAGCACACTCCAATTATTATAAATCAATAATATCCCAAAGGGACATTTAATACAAACAGCAAACAGTAAAAAGACTTTTCCGTGTTGCAAGCGGAGCAAAAGCAGCACAAGCTTTGTTCGTAATGCGTCAGTGGGGTTTTTAGAGCTAAAATAAAAATTCATTTTTTTGACCAAAAGCCTTGTAATGTCATGGAAAAGCTCTTAAGTCGGATTGAAAAAATCAAAACTGAGATAGCTCAAATCGGAGAAATGCGCCCGGGTTCGCT
>MHBG01000092.1:7649-11543 GCA_001804785.1 Lentisphaerae bacterium GWF2_45_14 | reverse complement strand
AGGAGAAAGCCCTTGAATTGAAAGGGAATGAAAACAAGAGAAGTTCTGATGACCGTCATGCATACGGCAAAATGCAAAGAGCGTGATCCGGCTGAATTCATGGAAGAAGTCCTTGATATTTTTGCTCAGGATAAATCCGCCGACATTTCCCATCTGCTAATCCCGAAAACGACAGAAGAAGGCAAACCCACCAATCCTTAAAGGGAAGCATCACTTATAAAGGACTGGAACTCAAAGCCTCTTCGGCCTCTCTGGCAAGTTCATCGACGAGTTCACGGACTGGTACTATCTTGTCAACCCTATGTGCATTGGCGCCGCAGGGAGCAAAGCCGGAATCGAAATGGCCGCGTTGCGCGTTTAAGAGAGTTTTAGCTATGCAATACGCCGTTTTGTCAGGCTCGCAGGTAGCAAGGCAATGATAGCGGCACTCGAAGTTCGCGCTGGCGCCGTTTTGTATTTTCTTGACAAAATCGTTGCTAATCACGCGGAGCGGCATCTTTACCGGACTTTGAAGCACTACTATGTCTTCGGGCCTTGCATTGATATACTCTTCTTTGAATTCGATAGAGGCATCGCATTCATCGGTACAGACGAAGCGTGTACCCATTTGCACGCCCGAAGCTCCCAGCTTCAGAAAGCGAGCGATGTCCTTCCCGTCGAATATTCCGCCGGCGGCTATGACCGGTATCTTGCAGTTATTTTTTTGACCATACTCGTTTGTCACCTCGAGGATCTCCGTCACAAGTCGTTCCAACTCTGAGAGGGGAGAGGTGACGACCTCATTCATGGTGAATCCCAGGTGTCCGCCGGCGAGAGGGCCTTCGACAATTAGAGCGTCCGGAAGCCTGGAATACTTAGCGCTCCAGACTTTACAAATCAGACGGGCGGCCCTGGCTGAAGAAACGATAGGGATTAGCTTTATTTCGGGAGCATTCTCAACGAGGGAAGGCAGCTTAAGCGGCAGTCCGGCCCCGGAGATAATGGCATCAACACGCTCATCGATGGCAACCTTAAGAAGACTCACGTAGTGAGTCAGGGCACACATGATGTTGACGGCGATAGGATTTTGGGTCGCCTCTCTTGTCGCACGGATCATGTCCCTGAATCCCAGTGCGGATCTTTCGACAACGCCCATTCCTTCGTAATCACTCGCTTCTCCACTTCCGACGGAGGCAAGTACGCCCAACGCTCCGGTGTTCGAAACTGCGGCCACGAGGCGTGGGCCGGAAACCATTATTCCCATTCCGCCCTGAATGATCGGCGGCGATATTTTCAGCCCGCCTATGTCAAGGCTGGGTAGAAGATTACTCATACTGACTCGCTCCTGCTTTATAAATTCATTGAATGACACACAAATTAAGAGGCGAACCCAGAGAGCATATACAGCATGTCCAAAGGGGGCATTCCGTCTCGTAACTCAACAGTAGTACTAAGATATCTCTATGCCAAGGAGAACTTGAACCGCCCGACAAAACGTCCGCCTTCCGAGGTCAGGAAGAGTCTTATCAAGCTGAAAAACCACCATGACTATTGTTGAGACTAACTAATGTATCATCATTTCCAGTGGATTCAAATCGGAACGGAAAAGAAAAAAGCTTCTTTTGCAAGAATATATTTTCCAAATCCTGATTCAGATTTATCCGAACTAAACTTATATGTTTATCTTCGATTTTCCAATCAAATCGAGCCTGAAAAACAGAACTTTTCGACATAAATTCTCCCATTCCCGGATGAACAATCCGTCTCGCCGTGCTTCGTTAATAGTAAATTCCTTTATTGAAAGACGGACAACCCGTTATAGATTAAGGACTGACCTAAAAACAGGGAGTATTTTCCGCATGTTAGAGACTCTGGACCTAACAATAATAATAGGTGGGACGGCGTCGGCTTTTGCCGTTTACTATTTATTCAGGGTGGCGCGTTTCAGGAGGAGGAGGCAGCTTAGGAACACTGCGTTTCCTGAAGAATGGATTGCATATATTGCCAAAAACTTCAGGCAATATATCTTTATGTCTCAAGAGCTTAAGGATGAGTTACACGGGCATGTAAATGTTTTCCTCGATGAGAAATATTTCGAGGGCTGCAACGGCCTTGAGATGACTGATGAAATAAAAGTAACGATTGCGGCGGAGGCGTGTATACTTCTCCTTAACAAGAAGGACTGCGCCTACTACCCCGGTCTTCGCACTATTCTGGTCTATCCCGATCCATATGTTGCGGATATTTGTGCCAATTTCGGAGGACAGATCGTTCATGATGAGAATGAGCTTCTCGGCGAGTCAACTCTTCAAGGTGTTGTTATCGTATGCTGGAGCAATGTCGTTGGCGGCGGTGCCGATTCGGAGGAAGGCAATGTCGTCATCCATGAATTCGCGCACCAGCTCGATCAGGAGAAAGGCTTTGCCAGCGGGATGCCGTTGCTGCAAAAGGGCATTGACCCAAGGCAATGGCAAATGATATTCAGTCGGAACTATGAGTCCCTGAGAAAGAAAGCAAGACGAGGCAGGCACGATATTATCGACGATTACGGGGCTACTAATCCTGCGGAGTTTTTCGCCGTTGCCACGGAAACCTTTTTTGACTATCCCCGGCAACTCCTAGCCCAGCATCCCGATCTCTACATGGAACTTAAAGCATATTACCGGCTCGACCCTGTTACTTGGGGTGCTGTATAAAAAAAAGTACCGCCCACGTAATGAGGGCGGCACTTTTAAGTTCAGGCTTGGCCTGGCTGTTTATTCGATTTCGTTAAGAGCGGCTTTTCTGCTGAGCCTGAGGCGGCCCTGGTTGTCTATTTCAAGGAGTTTAACTGTAAGGAAGTCGCCTTCCTTGCATATATCTCCGACCGCGTTGACCCTGTAGTTCGCCATTTCGGAAATATGAAGGAGCCCTTCCTGTCCGGGGAGTATTTCCACGAACGCGCCGAATTCCTTTATTCCCTTGACTTTACCGCGGTAGACCTTGCCTACTTCGGCTTCAGCCGTAAAGACTTGAATTTCGTGCTTGACGATTTCCAAGACTTCTTCGTTTTTAGCGAATATTTTTACTGTGCCGTCATCTTCGATATTGATGGAGGCCTTCGTCTTTTCTGTTATCGACTTGATGTTTTCGCCACCTTTACCGATGAGCGCGCCAATCTTGTCCGGGTTAATCTTTACCACGGCAATTCTCGGTGCGTTCGGGCTTATTTCGGGTCTCGGGGCGGGGATGCAGGCTTCCATCATATCAAGGATTTTGAGCCTTGCCTGAAGGTTCCGCTCCATTGCCTGAGTGAGGAGGTCGATTGAGATACCCGGCAGCTTGAGGTCAAGCTGGAAGCCGGTTATTCCTTCTCGGGTACCGCATACTTTGAAGTCCATATCGCCGAAGTGATCTTCCGCGCCGATGATATCGGTGAGAAGAATCGAACGGCTTCCGTCTTCACTGGTTACCAGACCGCATGAAATTCCGGCTACTGGTGCCTTTATCGGTACGCCGGCGTCCATGAGCGCGAGAATCGCGCCGCAGACAGAGGCCATCGATGTGGAGCCGTTGGAAGCGAGGACTTCGGATATGCACCTGATGGTGTACGGGAAGTCTTTCGGAATAACCTGCTGGACAGAACGTTCCGCCAGGTTGCCGTGACCTATTTCGCGGCGTCCGGGGCCTGATATTCTGCCGACTTCGCCTACGCTGAAGTTCGGGAAGTTGTAGTGCAAATAGAAGCTCTTTACTGAATCGCCGCCTGTAATGCCGTCGCTTTCCTGAGCGTCATCTGTTCCGCCGAGGGTGACTATTACCAGCGCCTGAGTTTCGCCGCGCGAGAAGAGGCCGCTGCCGTGTACTACGGGCAGAAGCTGTACTTCCGACTGGATTGGGCGGAGTTCGTCAACGGTTCTGCCGTCGGCTCTGTAA
>MHBG01000092.1:0-7640 GCA_001804785.1 Lentisphaerae bacterium GWF2_45_14 | reverse complement strand
AGGATTGCTTCGCGGATAGTGTGCTGAACGATTGAATCAAGAGCCATGTTTATATGGAAGCAAAGGTCTTCCTTGCTCATTTCCGGCATTTCGGCGGAAAGTTTTTGAATGGCTTCGGCCTTAAGTGCTTCGATGGCTGCGGCTCTTTCCTCTTTTGCCGCGATGAGGCAGGCGGCTTCGATTTTGCCTGAGACTACTTTTTCAACGCCTGATTTGACGCTCTCGGGAACGCTGTAAAGTCTCGGTGTCTTCTTTGCTTTGCCGGCCTTTTCGGCGATTTCAAGCTGTGCCGCAACCTGCTTTTTGACGACTTCATTTGCGAAGATCATTGCATCTTTTAGAACGCTCTCGGGTATTTCCTTCGCTTCGCCTTCAATCATTATGACCTGATCGGCCTTACCTGCGTAGATGAGATCAAGTGTGCTGTTCTTCATTTCCGAATTCGTCGGATTGGCAACGAATTTGCCGTCGACATAGCCGACTCTGAGCGCTCCGATTGGGCCATTGAAGGGCAGGTCGGATACCATGAGCGCGACTGATGCGCCGAGTATGCAAAGCACATCGGGTTCATTTTCGCCGTCCGCGCTGAACAGCAGAGACTGAATCTGAACTTCGTCGAAGAATCCCTTCGGGAAGAGTGGCCTGAGAGGCCTGTCGGTTACGCGGCATGTGAGAATTTCCTTTTCGCTCGGGCGGCCTTCTCTTTTTATATAGCCGCCGGGGAAACGTCCTGCCGCGCTATATTTTTCCCTATAGTCTACCTGAAGCGGGAAAAAGTCTGATTTTTCTCTTGGGGGGCCTGAGCACGCGGCAACAAGCAATACGGTGTCGCCTTGTCTTACTGTGCATGAACCGCTTGCGAGCATCGCGAGCTTTCCTGTACACAATTCCACTGATCTGTTTTCGTCGAGTTGAAACGATACTTTTGTTTCGGGCATCTTGAATCCTTCCATTTTGGGTAATGCCTTTCCCGCCAGCCTACAATAACTGCGGGACAATTTTAAAAATAGACACAGAGAAGCAAGCCAGAGAACCGGAAGGACGTGTCTGGCGGAATTCGCGGTATCAAAACCCCGGCTCGTCCAAGGTGCTGATACCGTCCAATTCCACGCAGAACACTTTTAACTCCTCCCCGTCTTGGGAAAGCGGTCTGAGTCCGAACTAATTCATAAGATACTTCAATATCAGTAAAAAGCAAACGACCGCCGGATAATGGCGGTCGTTAATATCTCAAAAAAAGCGTGTGATACGCTTATCTTCTGCGGATCTCGAGTTCTCCGGTGATCTTGATGTAGCCATCATGGTCCTTTTTGGAGATGTAGTTGAGGAGCCTGCGTCTTCTGCTGACCATAGCGAGAAGGCCGCGCCTTGTGCTGTGATCTTTTTTGTGAGTGCGCAAATGCTCTGTGAGTTCGGTAATTCTCGCTGTCAGTACGGCTACCTGAACTTCACTTGAACCTGTATCGCCTTCTGTCTTGGCGTACTTCGTAATTATTTCTGTTTTCCTGGCTTTGTCCATTTCTTGAAAAGTCTCCATTTTCATTAAAATCAAAATACAGAATCAGTAAAGTAAACAGAAGTCCATGAAATACAAACCTATTTCTCAAAATAATTTTAAAATAGTCAGGGCTCGCGCGACCTCCACATCAAGAGGTGTTCATGAATTTGAATATCCCGGGAACTCTGTTATTCTTAAGCTTGGCGGAAACACACGAGGGGACTTACAATGAACTTGAACGAGATTCACAATGAAGAAGAATACGATCAGGCGGTGAAGAAGGCCAGAGAACTGACATCCGCAAATCCCAGACCCGACTCACCAGAAGGCAGAAAGCTTGAAATACTGCTGCTGATGCTCAATAAGTATGAAGGGCAGAAGTCAAATAACACAAATAACTAAAAAATCCGGAAAAATGCCAGGAAAAACTAAAACGAAAAAGACAGGGGCAAAGCCAAAGGATGTGGTGAAAGGTCCGCCTATCAATCCCCAAGTCGCTCCAGCAAGAACTAAAGGAACCGACAGTCCTGACGGCCTGGGTCTCTACCTCAACCAGATAGGCCAGACGCAACTACTGTCCGATACCGAAGAATTACGCCTTACCACGGAAATAGGCCAGTTGCAGGAGAAATTCCGGGATCAGATGAGCAGGCTCGGCTTTGTTGCGCTTGAGCACTTGAAGATACTTGAAAATACCGACCCTGAGAATATCGAAAACATATTCTATCCGTCTTCTCTAAAAAATGGCTCCGGAGGCTCCAGTGGCGCGATAATCCTCAAAATTCCGTCATGGGAAAGGGAAATATCCCAAGCCTATTCCAAATTGAAAAACGCATTTGCGAATCGTGTTGACGGCAAAAAACTTGAGAAACTCAGAGCATCCCTCGTCAGCGTCCTGAAAAAATATGTCCTCGTACATGATTTTGCGGATGAATGGTTCCAAGTACTCTTCGAACTCATGAAACGGGCCGGAAATCTCGAAATTGGAGAAAAGGCCGAAGCTCCCAGCCCCGAAACAAAGGCGCGGCTGGAAGAGAAGTTCCTTATGACATATGACGAGTTTCTCGAGCATTTTCAGACGCTTAAGGAAACACGCCTGAACGGGGAGTACCTTAAAAAGGAGATGCTTGAGGCTAACCTGAGACTCGTTGTCAGCATTGTAAAACGCTATCAGAACAAAAGACTTCCACTCGTTGACCTCATCCAGGAAGGCAATCTGGGACTTATACGGGCACTCGATAAATTTGACTACAAACTGGGCCACAAATTCAGCACTTATGCGACATGGTGGATAAAACAGTCCGCGGCACGCGCCATCGCAGACCAGGGACGAACCATAAGAATCCCCGTACACATGATGCTGACCATCAACAAAATGAATCTGATGGAACAGCGCTTCATTCAGGAAGTCGGACGCGAACCAACTGAAAATGAGCTCGCCCAACGCCTTGAAATGCCAAAGGAAAGAGTCAGCGCCATAAGAAAAATGGCGAGACAGGAGATTTCACTGCACTCCACCACGGAAAATGACGGCGGGAGCCTGCTTGAGAATTTTATCAGGGACGAAAATGCCGAGGACCCCTCACATTGTGTCGCGCATCGCATGCTCAAGGAAAAGTTACTGGAGGCCCTCTCAACTCTTACCGAACGCGAACAAATGATAATCAATATGCGCTACGGACTTGACGGCGGACAGTCAAAAACGCTTGTAGACGTCAGCAAATATTTTAATCTCACGCGGGAGCGCATACGACAAATCGAGATAAAAACGCTTGAGAAACTCAGAGGGCCGTTGTGTGCAAAATATTTTGACGGCGGCTATCCGCTCTGATACAATCAGCCCGGTACCATCTTTTCGTTAAAGAAAGAAAAATATCCTCTTGCTTAATCGTGGAACGGTATTAGTTTATGGGCTGTTTGTTTTTTGATGTCGGGGTATAGCGCAGTCTGGCTAGCGCATCTGCTTTGGGAGCAGAGGGTCGCAGGTTCGAATCCTGCTACCCCGACCATTTCTCACTACTCAAATCAGCCTCAGCATTAAGCAATTGTCAATCAAAGGCTAGACATGCGTATTAATGGCATTATATTACACCAAAGCGCCACCAAGCGCCACCAAAATAACGAGGTGAGGTATGGGAAGAATCAAAGGAGCCGGATTCGTTTATTTGAAGCCCGGGACAACGGCATGGTACTGGCGAGTGCAGGTAGGGGGGAAGCGCATTGCGCGTAAACTCAATGCAAAAAATAAGGACGAGGCGGAAAAGGAAGCTCAAAAACTTGCTCATATTGCTTCGGTAAAATCAGAGGAGGAGGTCGCGGTATTCGCGGCGCGGAGTCGGAAAGTTATCAAGGATGCAGAGCCGGGGATAGAGTTAGATAAGGCGCTCAAGCTTTTTGAGAAGAGTCCGAAGCGGCGGGAAGCAGGAAAACAGCGAAAAGCGCAGTACCAGAGCATTTATACATATCTCACGGCGTTCCTTGCAGTCTCATGCCCGGCAATATCGACACTGAACGAAGTAACGCAGGGCATTGTCGAGGAGTTCGCCGTCAAGCTGAAAAAAGAAAAAGGGGCGCGCTCTTACAATGTTTACATCGGCAGCCTGAAGACAATTTTTACAACACTGCTGCCGGACGATAAAAATCCTTTCGACAATATAAAAAAACAAGCCGAGAATCCCATATCGAGCAACGACATGACGACAGAGCAGATTAACGCGGTTTTTGCGGCGGCTGACGGCGAAATGGCGCTATCCCTCATGCATCGTCCGGAAATGGCTGTTTTGTTTCGGTTGGGCGCATACACGGGGCTAAGACTTGAAGATTGCTGTATCTTAAAATGGACAGCGGTAAACCTTTCACAGAAAATAATTACATGGGTTCCGTCAAAAACAAAAAACAGCTCCGGAAAGCCCGTCCATATCCCTATCCATCCGGCGCTTGAAAAACAGCTTAAAACAGCCACAGCGTGGAAAGACGAAAGCGGCTATATCCTGCCGGGAGTTGCAGAGCGGTATAGTCGCAATCCTTCGGGGATTCGTCAGGACGCGCAAAAAGTCATCCACTGGAGCCTGTGGAAAGACAAAAAAGAGGGAATATATCCGCCGAAGCCGGACGGGAAATATGGTTTTCACTCGTTCCGCCATTCTTTTGTTTCACGCTGTGCAAACGCCGGGGTTCCGATGCCAGTAGTCCAGGCGATTGTCGGACACAGCTCAAGCCTCGTAACGCGGATATATACACATCTCGCAGACAGTACAGTCAGGCAGATCATCAACGCATTGTCCTGATTTTTCCGCCTCAAAACGACTTTTTAAGTTTTTTTTTAATTTTGCATCATTTTAATCTTCTTTTTTGGATAAATACCTATGTTGGCCAATCCCATTATGGGACTTGGGGCCGCAAAGGTAATTATTTATAATTTAAGGAAATATAATTATGCAAAATGTATCTTATTATTTCTTTGCGTGGGAGTACGAGCCTAACTTATGGGATCCGATTCTCAAGATTTGTCTTGAGGAAGGTAAGAGGATTTTCCGTCTTTTGACGAGAATTCATGGTCTTTTGTTGCGCTCGACCCAGCGGGAAGCATTGTTTTTTATTAAAAAACATCGAACTCCCTTCCGAAAAACCGGAAGGGAGTCTGCTTTCTTAAATCAAGTTGAGTGCTTGCTCGTTTATGCGGCGAATTGTTTCGGGATTGCGCCAGATAACTTCTGTCCGGCGCTGTTCGGCCAACATCCGGCCTTTTCCCTGCAGTCCACTTGCGCGGGTGCGTCCGGCGGCTGAACATATAACATCTATTTCCAGCTTGTCCCATTCGGCATTCAAGAGAGGCTGATAAAGCTCGCTATCATAGCCTGACAGTATAACAGCTCCATTGTAATTTATGAGAGCCTTGACCAGCTCTTCATGGTCTGAGTCCTGAAGTTCATGGGCGTATCCTCCGGCTTTGCGTGCGCCAGTAACATACGGAGGGTCGCAGTATGCAAGCCAGCCGCTCCCGGAATAGCGCCGAAGAACATCACGCCAGTCGGAGCATTCTATTTCCGTAGACTGCATACGACTGTGAACCTCCGGCAAATTCTTGACAGCCTCTTTCCATGAGCACGTCATTGACGCCATGCCGCCGCTGGAAGAGTCAACGGTTGTTCCGAATGAATGGCCGTGACCGGAAAAGCTTTGCCGGGTCGAGACATACCATCTTACAGCTTGCTCTACAGGATCATGAATAGATGGCCATGTACGCAGATACTCCTCGAAGAGTTCTCGGGATACGGGCAACAAGGCAACTCGCGCAAGGAATTTTCCGAAATAATCGGCATCGGAAAGAACCCGGAAAAAATTAACAAGGCCGCGATTCACATCGTTATATACTTCAACAGAGGCTGGTTCCTTTGCAATCAGAATCGATGCGCCGCCGCCGAATGGTTCAAGATATTTATCGTGCGGCGGCAGATGTGCGAGAATAAAGTTTTTGATTTTCAACGAGCCTTTGCCGCCGAACCACGGAAACGGAGAGCGCAGTTTTGTTTTCATCTTCATATAGTCCTTTGTTTTAAATAAAAAAGACCGTACAGTTTTAGTTTTGCGCCTAACGGTATAGATTACCGCAACCTAAGCGGCGCAAAACGTGACTGTAACGGTCCATTCGTTATTGTCGGGGGTTGGTATTGACGTACCAATCCCCCGCTTTTTTGTTGCCCTATTTAATTATGTTTGAATATAGCGTATAAGCCGAGGCCTGTATTTACGCAGAACGCCACAATGACGGCGATAAAACCTATATGCTTGCCTTCGGCCTTATGCGCGTCCTCTATAGCTTGTACGCGCTCTTTAATGGCTCCGACATTGTATATGAGCCCTGGCTGTCCGTTTCCGTGCAGGGCGCGAAAATCAGCATCAAGCTTTGTATTGATAACTGCCACATTTTTAGATATCTCAATTAATAGATCGTCACGCTCTGAATTTGTCATTAAACCATCCCCCATTCGTTACTATAAATGCCAGTACTTAAGTCCAGCCATATTCCAAAGCGGTTTCCTTTTGCGCTCAAAATTTCCTTGCTTTGCGTAATAAGGTTCCTCGTTTTTGTCTTCGATTCTGGCGAGTGTGTTCTCCAAACCGACCTACCGCCAATCCTGACGGCAGAATAAACAGTGTTCCGGTAAATCCATCCTGCCCCCATTGCCTTTAGGTCTTCGAGCAGCATTTCATCACAGTCCGCGCGTGGGAAAAGCTCTCCGGCATAGCAAACGTCATGCTTGAGAAAAACCGCCGAATATTCGTTTATTTTTTTGAAAAGATTTTGAAAAAGGAGTGGCACAGAAGCGTAATCTGTTTCAAGATTTAACGGGACAAGGACCTGCGTTAATTCGTTATCATAGTGCGAACTTACAACAAGCGGACGCTGCACAATCCATGACCCGCTCTCGACCTGTAGCGTATCCGGGTACTTTAAATTTTTGTCTCCGTATAGGATGTTCATAATCAATACCTTTCTCCTTATCGGGAGCGTAGCTTATCTGCGTTCCCGGCAAAGGCCCCGGCAGTCCGGGGCGTGTGTTTATTTTGCGGTTGAGGCTGGCTCAGACGTGCCGGAGCTTGTAACGCCGGACGCAGTTACAGCAAGCGATTCTGTTTCAAGTGCGGCTTTGACAATGTCCCGGATTTCCGCCATGCCCCGTTGATCTTGGCGGATAGATAAGACACCGCGATTATTCTTTTTGGCGAGAATTCGAGTAATAGGCACGGGGCTTTCAGGAGAAAAAATGGAAGCTTCAGCGCCAAACCACCAACCCTTGTCAAAGATAAAAACTGTTTTCTCCTTCGTTGATGCAATTACCTGTTCTACTACTGATTCTTTCGTGTCTGTTACTTTTGTAATCTTTCCCTGTGCATCAAACTCCGTAATTGTTGATGTTGAACTGCACCCCTGCACGAACAGCGCGATTAGTACGATTGCGGCCAGCGTGTAAGTGATTTTCATTTGCGTAACTCCTTGTTATTGTTTAATATAAAACTTTATTTACTTCAATTCCGCACGCCGTCAACAGCGCGATTACGTCTTCATCGTCTATCGCGATTTCCGTTGCCGCGTCCCAGCGGGCTTTTGCGGTTGTGTTTGCGGACAATGCCGTCATTG
>MHBG01000091.1 GCA_001804785.1 Lentisphaerae bacterium GWF2_45_14 | reverse complement strand
AAATATGGTCTGACCAGAATTAGTATTGACCAGAATTAGTATTCTGAAAATGCTGAACAGCCGGGTGATTGGCTTCATGATTACAGATTTCCATAATAGTATCTTTCAGTTTGACGGCTTCAGCCAGATATTCAGACAATTCCAGTCCATAATTGGAAAAGAGCACTGAGCCAGTTTGCCATACGTTTTGCGGGGAGGTTCCCGTTATGAAGGACTTATTCAGACTTCGTCTGCTTCTGCCCATTTTTAATGGTCAGACTCCAATTTGCGCGCCTCTCCTCCGGAGATTTTTATGGCGCATTTTTAAGAATGAAGCTGGCGCTTCAGAAAGACAAATGCTAATATAACAAGGTAGCGATATGAATTTACCATTTACACAAAATTATAAACAGAGCCGGTACCGGAATTTGAGAAACCTCTATTCTTTTGGGTAAATTAATGCCTTTTGGCAGACATGTCCCTGTAGTGTCGCTGGAAACTTCTCTAAATTTAAGAGTATTTTTACTCTTTTATCTCATAAATCCTTGTTGCTTGGGCTGGGAGTTTTTCAACTATCTTATCAATCTTATCTCCAAGTCGTTCGCCAGTGATTATTTCACTAACATTGGAAGGCTTCGGGAGTAAGATGGTTTTTTCCCCGGCCGTTGATGTATGAAGCATTATATGCGACCTGTTCGCACTCAGCACATCAAAGGAACGGGAATACACATGAACTCCCGCATAGTCGCAAAGTCCCATAAGCAGCCCTTTCGTTAGCGGCATGAGAGAATAAACCGAACGCCAGTCCTTAAATTCCTTCACCGTAAGGGCGGTTTTGCCATTTGCTGTTCCAATCACCTTCATTTCATCCCCTCTGCAATAGAAGATTGGTCCGAACTTATATGCGTTAGCACTTGAGACGTATTTACTTATTGCCGAAGATGTATCGGTAATCTGAAGGGTCAGTGTCTTTTCCACTTTCTCAATATCGAACTTCATTCCGGTAAGTTTCTCCATGCCATCGATATCAAAACCCTTTTCAGAGATGTAACCTGGAGCATAACACCACACGCTCACGGCACTATTCTTTTTTACTTTTTCATCTATTGCTTTTCTTGTCGCTTCATCGACATAATAAGCGTTAAGGAATACATACAGTTTATAGTCCGGCATGTTCTTATCCTTGATGTCGCTCATAAGGTATACGTCAAATGGCGCACCCATTCTGGCGGCTTCCTGATACGCACCCCAGCACTGTCCGGTCAAAAAGGTCGAATTTGGTGCATATGTCAGATAGAATGGTGACTTTTCATCAAATATAAACGCGACTTCGCTAACCGATGATTCATCGGTTGACATAGATTTATCTGCAGCTTTCTTAATTTCAGCCACCGTCTCCATTATGTCCTCTTGATGAAACCATGTATTATCGAAAAGCCTCCACCAGAAACCAATATTGCGAGTTATGGAATACCCAAACCCTCTCTTGATTACTGTTATGGTTTCCTCGAGGCTTGAAGTGCGTCCGCTTTCCATTTTTGTGTGGAAGTGTGTTCTCAGGTCATCCTCCTGCCATATCATTTTTCCGCGCAATGCGGCGGTTCCATTAAACGGATTTACATTCAATCCGCTCTCGCCGCCTCTTCTCTGTCCGTACTCAAGCAGGCAGGCAATACTGTCGATATAGGAGCTTGAGAACAATTTATCTATTTTTCTCAAGCCGGCGTTATACATTTTATGCGAATTCATAGACATAACATAGCCGCTGAACTCGAAAACCAACTTTTTGCCAGAACAAGACTCTTTTATGGTCTTCGCTGCCTCTTCCATATTCAGGACAGTCATGTCATTCTTGAATTCCTGGATATCAAAAATACGGCAATATTTAACAGGGTCCAGAAAAAGCATTCCATTGTCATTGGCCATCCTGGCTTCAGGCGGCGGCACTTCTGCACTGTTGAAAGTGACGCTTGAGTCATTCCATGCTTTCTTCAGGAGTTCATTGTTATTATTGTATTTCCCCCTCAACCATTTTCTGAAACTTTCGCGGGTTCCCTTGGAATATCCAGTAAATCCACCATAAACGCTGCCCGGCCAATACCATTCCCCGGATTGTCCGCCGCAAGGATTATATCCGATAACATGCCCTGCGTAATCACTAGCCTCTATGTGAGAGACAACATCCCTGAGTATTTTTTTTGAAATTTCAAGCCATTTTTCAGAGCCAAGCGGTCCGACACGTGGAATTACCCGCAGACTTTTCCCAAAATAGCATTTCTCCATTTCATCCGGATATTTCTTTTCAAACCAGGGTGGCGTAATCAGGAAATATTCTACAAGTATTAAGGCAGCCGGATTTGCTTCCAGTGCTTTCTTGAAAAGGTCATCCAGTTTCTGCCAGTCATATTTATTTTCATCAATACAATAATAATCCGGGAAGACAGACATACTGAAAAGCTCAATCCCCGCGGCAGAAAAATCTTTTATCCCAAGCGCCATTTCCCTAAAAATATATTTATTGGTTGTAAAATCATAAGTAGAGGGAAGAAATAACACCGGATACTTTATTTTCCCATCTACGGCAAGATAAGTTCTTCCATTGGCTAACTTCACAGAAGTTTCAATGTTCCTGCCCCCATAAGTATTAGAAGGCAGATGTTTTTCATATTCCTCTGTCATCTTGAGTTTTTCATTAAATTCCGGGTCATATCCTTTCATTACTGCTTTTATATAATCACGGCAGACAGGAAGGGCGTTTATATGTGTCTCTCCCTTCGGTATTTGGCTTCCTTTGGGATACCTTCCTTCCTCTGTCTCGTACAGGGATTTCACTTCTCCGGGACTCAAGGCTCTTTTGTACATCCGCAAATCATTGAGAAGCATGTCGGCACTCATGTAATTTTCTTTTTCATCCGCCACTTTTTCCGCCCCAATCCATATGGGGGATTTATCGGGTTGGAGGCTCTCGGATTTTTCAGAGATGCGTTTTGCAACAAGTTTTCCATCTATATAAAGCTCAACTTTCCCTCTGTTGAATACCGCGGTCAAATTCTTCCAATAGCCGGAAGATTCCACATATTGTGCGCCAGGGATCATCAACTTCTCATCGTCATACCTAGAGGAACTACCGCCAAGGCCATTGATGGAAATACCATTCCAGCGATAATACTGGTTGGGCAGTTTGTAGCAGAAACCAGGGTAACGCCAGCTTAGGGTGAAAAGAAACTGTATCGGGCCAGGATGGGTTCCTTTGAATAATATAGGCGCATATTCAGGAGTGCTTTTTTTAAGTATCCATGCACTAATGGTGAGTTCATCCTTTATTTCCGGAAGGTTCTCGGAGGGAATATATATTTCTGCGCAGGAAGCAAGTCTCAGCGCATCCTGCTGAATCACGAAATCCCGGTTCTTTGATATACACTTTACGTTTCCGGTCTTATCTGTCAACTCTTTTTTCCCTGCACTGTCCTTGAAATCGAAATGGAACACTAGCCCGTCATTTCCTTTTTCCTCGCCAAGTGACAAAAGCCCTACAGCCAGACACAATGCTCCGGCAACAGCCTTCATTCCTAGCCACCTCATATGCAATCTCCTTTTTTTATAATTATTTCAGAATTAATTGACCAGCTCTCCGAGATAAATCATCACATCAGTTTTGTTTTCACAATAATACATCATCTTTGCCTTTATAAGCGACTCACTGTTAGCGCCTTCGGAATGCCCATCGGCAAACACCGCGTTCACGCGCCCCTTGACATGCCCCGCGTAGGCGGCCCCTTGGTCGTTGTATATACTTGAGGCGTTAGGTGTGACATAATAAAATTGTCCCCGCGGGTTCACACCTTTCTCTCTTATGGAATCGCAGAGTAACAGCGAATACGACGGAGAACTGTATTTCGCTCCAATGCCTCCACCCTCCCTCCACACCATTATCGGGCTTCTGAATATGTTAAGACACCTATTGTTACTGGTTACATCTCCAGCGGTGCGCATCCCATAAATTGCCAGACTATTCATTGGGTCAAACTTATAAGGATATACCCCAGGGCAAACCAGCGTGTCGTATTTTTGTATATATTTCTCGTCAAATAGTTTTTTGCTCCATGGCGTACTAGTCGCAGTATTGTACCAATTCGGAATATCCCCGTTATTGTCAGTAGCATAGGACACAAGAACGACCCCGGCCTCTTTCAGATTCGATAAACAAAACACATCTTTAACTTTATTCTTAGCTTTTGCCAGAGATGGCAACAGTAGAGACGCCAGTATGGCGATAATCGAAATTACCACGAGGAGTTCAATAAGGGTAAACCCCGCAAATCGCGGACTCGTGCCCTTTGCCTTTGCGAAGCCGACAGCTTTATTTATCAAGATATCTCTCCTGTTTTTTGCTCTTCGTCTTTTATATCGGTTAGGGCTTCAACGCGACATTCACATTCTTCCCCATTTATCCAAAAAGCACTATTAAGTTTATTCTCCATGAACATAAGTATAGCTAAATCCTGCCTTTTGTCAAGAAAATCGCCAATAAAATAAATATTTTTCAACAAATAAGCTTGAAATCTATTATTATGCGCAATATAATAGAACATTATGAACAATAAAATAACTGAAATATATAAAGTTCTTCTGAGTGATATAGCTCAGGGTAAAATCGTTCCCGGACAGACTTTCCCTAAGGAAACTGAACTCGCCGAAAAATTTGAGACGAATAGAATGAACGCCTACCGCGCAATGAAAGAACTTGAAAAAAACGGCTTTCTCGTCCGACGAAAAAAGGCCGGTTCTTTTTTGAAGGAGCATATCGACAAGAAAAAGTTGCACATGCTTTTCAATAAGTTCAAACGAATTATTTATCTTTTATGCTCTGCAAAACCATGCGGAATACATTGGAATGAAGCTTCATTCAGGGGACTAGAAGAAGAAGTCGCACGAGAAAACTATACCGTCATATATAGAAATATACCCAATGGAGAGACAAGCAATGACCTTCACGCTATATTGGACGAAGCCTCAGACAGAGGTGCTTCGGCACTGGTTATATTCCCAGATGTAACTGACACGGAATTTCTGGAAGACAACAGCATCTTGCTTCTCAACTTCATGGCGCCAATCTTCATGCTCAACAGAACCGGCGGGGATTTGCATTCCGACATGGTCTCATATGTGTCGATGGATCCTTTCGGTGATGGGATTTTCGTAGGCTCTCTGCTCTCCAATAATAACTGCCGCAATGTTATAATGCTTAATGAACACAGCGAAAGGGCTTATTGGGGATTGAAGAGGTATGAGGGTCTCAAGATGGGAATGAAAAAAAACAATCCTAATGGAAGCTTCAGGTTGGAAAATATAATTGGAACAAAATACGGTGTTGAAAAATGTGTAGACATGGCCAAACAGTTGGGGCAAGATACCGTCGTGGTGCCTGTAAATAACGAATATGCTGCGTGGTTCATTGACAGTGCTTCAAAAAAAGGCCTTAGGATTCCGGAGGAATGCAGGGTCATATCCTTCGATGACAATCCTCTTTTTCGTTCGTATAATCTAACGACAATGGCCCCTCAGACAAAGGAAATAGGGAAAGTTTTTGGTCAAATGATATGTGGAAATTCGTGGATAAACTCTCATTATGGCAAAATCTCCGTAAGAATACCACAGAAACTCATAATCAGGGATACCTTCACCCCTCAGAAAACTTGATCCGCGAAAGTTAGATTTAAGAGGTCTTTTCGTTATTGCCGAACTGTGGGGACTTCCGTCGCCCGCCGAAGATAAAGAAGAATCCGCCCGATATGTTGAAGAGGATAACTACGGCAGAAAAAATTATAGGAATGGCTATGGCGGGCCCCGGCAGACAGCCGCCAGCCTTTAGCAACGTCTCGATAACAACGTCGCGCACGCCTACCCCAGATACCGTTATAGGAAGAAGCCCCGCGGTATTCCCTATTGTTGAGGCATTAAGATATGTAAGAGCCGAAACCCCGCTTACCCCTACCCCGCGAGCAATAAAATACAAAATAAGTACGATGTTAAAATGTATGAAAATTATGCTTATTCCGATACAAAATACTACCGTACCAAGGCAGTCCTTGTAACGTTCGAAGGCATCGGCAAGGCGCGAATAAAGGCCTTTCGAAAATTTATCGGCTATTGATATCATGAATGCTATCAGTTTTATCTTCTCGAGCGTGCTGTGGAAAAACATGAATATTCCTGCGGAAAGACCTGTAAAGCAGAGTATCACGAGCGAAACGACCACAAGTCCCATAATTCCTTGTAGCTTCATATAAATCGAAGCAGAGAAACAAAGCACCACAATCGCAATGGAAAAAAGCCCCATCATCCCGACAAATCTGTCCATCAGAACAGTAAATGAACCTTCGAACTTTTTCCCCTCCGGTGAGCGCGCCGCTATCAGCGCAACTTTTGCAAGGTCTCCGCCAATTGCTCCGCCCGGAATCACAAGTGAGTAGAAAAACGCCTGCATTGTCAAGGAAAACGCTTCGTAAAGAGATATTCTAATCCCCTGCACACGGAGGAGAATGTTCCATCTCCACGCTCCGATAAACATATGCAGAAAATAAAGAGCGGCGACCGGGATTATCCAGAAGAAGTTAAAATTTTCGAGGGCTTTCGTAAAGTCGCGGTAGTTTCTGCTGATCAGCCACCAGATTACGCCGGCCGCGAACAGTATTTTCAGAGAGAATAGGAATCCCTGAACTACTTTACTTCCCGGTTTTTCATCATTTTTATCTTTTTTAAAAATCATTTCTTATGCCTCTTCTATCGACAGGGCAAATAAGTTAGCACAGTTCATTTGTAGATACAGCTATAATACTATATATTTTCATAAATTTAGCGGGGATCCTTTATGGAAAAGAAGATAATACCTTTCGAAAAAATTACGGAATACGTTTCAAAAATGCGGGAAAGCGGCCGTAAAAAGAACCTTGTTCTTTGTCATGGCTGTTTTGACATCGTTCACCCCGGACATATAAGGCACCTCAAGTTTGCGAAGGAGCAGGGAAGTTTACTTATCGTCTCCATCACCCCTGATGTGTGCATTCAGAAGGGCTCCGGCCGCCCCTATGTTCCACAGGACCTCCGTGCCGAAAATCTTGCTGCACTGGAATTTGTGAATGCGGTGACCATAGCCCCGTCGGATACAGGGTTTGAAGTAATAAAAGCCGTAAATCCGGATATTTATGTCAAGGGCCACGAATATGCGCTTTCGCGCGATCCACGGTTCATAAAGGAGAAAAAGCTTCTGGAAAGCCTTGGTGGCAAGGTAGTATTCTCATCAGGGGACGTTGTTTTCTCCAGTTCTGAATTTATAAGAAGTCATGACCTCAATACTGCCGAGTCAGTGAAACTCGCGTATATCTGCAAGCGCTATGACATAAGAAGGGCGGTCCTGAGTGAGATTTTACATTCCGCACAGCACCGCAAATTTCTGATTATTGGAGAAATATTGATTGATGAGTATAAATACTGTGAAGGACTCGGAATTGCCCAGGAGACTCCTGTCCTTTCAATCTCACTCAAACACAAAACAAGTTACGTTGGCGGGGCGGGTGCGCTGGCTCTTCACCTCGCGACACTCGGTGCGGACGTTACGCTGCTTACATCTGTCGATCTCAGCTGTGAAAAATTCGCATTTTTCAGCGAATGCCTTAACAATTTCAATGTATCGCTTTCAATAATAGAGGACAAGCAACGGAAGGCCGTGGTCAAATCCCATTACTTTGTCGAAAAAAATCAGGTTCTGGAGTTTGAGGAGGGGCCTTACAGACCAATAGACTCTTCTCTCAGCGGCAAGATGATACGCCAGTTCAAAAAAGAGATAAAGAACGCGCCGGATGCCGTAATACTTTCTGATTACGGTTATGGACTACTTTCCCCTGACCTTGTGTCTGAGATGGTTGAGGCTGCGTCCGGAAAAAATATTTCGATGGTTTCAGATATCTCAATGACGCTGAGGACACAGCTTGATAAATTTAAAGACTCGGACATTTTCACCGTAAGCGAGATGGAACTCAGATCATGCGTGCATGACTATGAAAACGGGCTTTCCGTACTCGTGAATAATTTTTATTCCCAGACCAATGTTAAAGAGCTCTACCTCTCCCTTGCCGATGGCAGCGCCCTTTACTTCAAAAGGCCGCATAATAAAAAAGGAGAGTACAACAATATGGAAAGTGCCCATATTCCAACCCTCTCACTTAGAAATGAGGATAAAATGGGCCGTGGGGAAGCTTTTACCGCCGGCATTACCTTGGCCCGTGTATCTGGGGCAAACGAAGTCCAGAGCATATACCTGGGCTCGATTTTTGCGTCCGTACATTCTTATAAGTCAGGAAATGCTTCCCTTAATAAAGATGAAATTTTTCACCTCATAGGAGAAAGAACTGAACTCATTCTTGCCCAGAAAGAAATTGAGAAATGAACATTCTTTTCCTAGGCGATATAGTGGGCAAGGGCGGCAGGCAGGCCGTGTTGGAGATGGCGCCTCTGCTAAAAAAGGAATTCAACTGCCAGTTCGTAGTGGCTAATGCCGAAAATGTTGCCTCCGGCGCCGGGCTTTCCGCCAAATGTATTCAGGAAATGACAAAGGAAATAGATGTTTTCACTTCCGGTGACCACGTATGGGATCAGAAAAACTTCGTGTCCGAAATAAAACAGTTCACAAACGTACTGCGTCCGGGGAATGTGAGCAAGGTTCAACCCGGAAAGTGCTTCGGGACCTTCAGAAATCCAGCCTGCGGTGAAATAGCCGTCATAAACCTCTTGGGTAGAGTATTTATGCGTGACGGAGCCTCATGTCCCTTCGAGACTGCGGACAAGATACTTAACGAAATACCTTCAAACATCAACTGCGTAATAGTGGACTTTCATGCTGAGGCCACCAGTGAAAAAGCGGCAATGGCCCATTTTCTTGACGGCAGGGTAACGGCTGTAATAGGGACACACACACATGTACAAACCAATGATTGTAAAATTCTCCCCAAAGGCACGGCTTTTATTTCAGATGCCGGAATGGCGGGAGCCGAGTACTCTATATTGGGTAGGACGGTTGACTCCGTTCTCAGAAAATTTATAAGCGGAATGCCCGAACGGCTTCCCGTCGTGGAGACAGGAATAAGAGTTGACGGTGTCGTCATATCTTATGGAAGCAACGGACGGGCCGCGACTGGAATAAAGACTTTTTCAAGAATCTCATCAATTTAACGGTCGTCATCCGTCATTTTTTATTTTTTGACGAACTTCTGAGGGCCTGTTCAAAATCCGCCTTGATGTCTTCAAAATCCTCGATTCCCACGGATACTCTTATAAAGCCAGGGGTAATCCCGGATGCCGCTTTTGACTTCTCATCAAGTTGCTGATGCGTTGTAGATGACGGATGAATGACGAGAGTCTTAGCATCTCCCACATTCGCCAGATGGCTTGCCAATTTGACGGAATCGATAAATTTGACGGCCGAATCGAAGCCGCCTTTTATGCCGAAGCCGAAGACCGAACCAAAGCCGCCTTTCAGATATTTCTGAGCCATTTTATGCCATGGATGCTCTTTCAAACCAGTATAGTTCACCCAGTCCACCAGCGGATGTTTTTTTAGGAACATTGCCAGCTTCGTGGCGTTTTCGCAGTGCTTTTCCATCCTGATTGTAAGTGTTTCAAGCCCCTGCAGGATTAGGAATGAATTGAATGGGCTTATGCACGGACCTATATTTCTCATGCCCTGAACACGCGCTCTTACGACAAATGCGATGTTGCCGTCGGGTGTTTTTCCAAAGCTTTTCCAAAACTCGAGCCCGTGATAGCTTTCATCAGGTTCTGTAAATTCCGGGAATTTACCAGACGACCAGTCAAATGAGCCGCCGTCAATTATCATTCCGCCAATTGACGTCCCATGCCCTCCAATCCATTTTGTGCAGGAATGTATCACAATATCCGCCCCAAAATCAAAAGGACGGCAAAGTGACGGGGCAAAAGTATTATCAACGAAAAGCGGAACTTTATTTTTATGAGCCACTTCGGCGACTGCTTTGAAATCAGGGATATCCCCCTTTGGATTACCAATGGTTTCACAGTAAACCAGCTTCGTATTCTTCTTTATGGCCTTTTTGATTTTTTCGGGAGAAAAATCTTCAAGAAACGAAACGTCTATTCCGAAACGCGGAAGTATGAATTTGAAAAGGGTCTGCGTTCCGCCATAAAGACTCGACGAACTAATAATATGGTCTCCCGCCTTTGCCGCGGTAGTCACAGCAAGGAAAATGGCAGCACTTCCGCTGGAACACGCTAATGCGCCAGTTCCGCCTTCTAACGCAGCCATTCGCTTTTCAAGGACATCATTTGTAGGATTCATCATCCTCGTATAAATGTTTCCCGGCTGCCTGAGATCGAAGAGAGCCGAAGCGTGCTCTGTCGAATCAAAGACGTAGCTTGTAGTCTGATATATCGGCACTGCTCTTGACTTTGTTTCCGAGTCAGGCGTATGTCCTGCGTGAAGCGATATTGTCGAAAGTCCCTGCTTTTTCATTTATTCTAAACCTCTCATAAATTATCAAAAGCGTCAATTACTTAGCGTAATCGACTGAGCGTGTTTCCCTTATGATTGTTACTTTGATCTGTCCTGGATAATTCATTTCGTTTTCGATTCTCTGACAGATATCTCTAGCCAGGCACTGAGCTTTGCCTTCATCAATCTTTCCGGGTTCGATAACCACGCGGACCTCACGTCCTGCCTGGAGGGCATAGCATGATTCCACGCCTGGGAAGTCTTTGGCAATACTCTCAAGTTGTTCGAGACGCTTGAGATAAAGCTCGGTCGTTTCGCTTCTTGCTCCGGGCCTTGACGCACTCAATGTATCGCAGGCGTTGGCGAGTACAGCATAAACGGATTCTGAATCGACCTCTCCATGATGTGCCGCTACGGCGTTTATAACATCTTTTGCTTCACCATGTTTTCTAAGAATATCGGCACCGATAGCGGCGTGCGAGCCTTCAACCTCATGGTCAACGGCCTTGCCGATGTCATGGAAAAGCCCTATTCTGCGGGCACGCTGTTCGTCAAGTCCGAGTTCGGCGGCGATAATGCCCATAAAGTAGGCTGTCTCTATTGAGTGCTTGAGTACGTTCTGCGAGAAGCTGAAGCGGAATTTGAGGCGGCCTATCAGTTTTATGAGTTGCGGCTGAACTCCCTGTATTCCGGTTTCAAGAACGGCTGCTTCACCGGCTGAGAATGCTTCATCCTCGACTTCCTTGGTAACTTTCTTCATTAGTTCTTCTATGCGGGTCGGGTGTATTCTGCCGTCTTCAATGAGTTTTTCGAGAAGGCGTCTTGCAACTTCTTTTCTTATCGGGTCGAAGCAGGAGATGACGACAGCTTCGGGGGTGTCGTCGATGAGGATGCTCACGCCGGTTGCGGCTTCAAGTGTCCTTATATTGCGTCCTTCGCGTCCTATTATGCGTCCCTTCATTTCATCATTGGGAAGTGGAATGGTGGCAGTTGTCCTTTCATAGGTACACTCGGAAGCATAGCGCTGAATGGCGCACGTCAGTACGTTTCTTGCCTCTTTTTCGGCTCTTTCCTTGGCTTCGTCAAGCATATTTCTTATCATAATGCCTGTTTCGTTCTGAATTTCGCCTTTGAGTTTTTCGAGGAGCATCTGCTTGGCGGTCTCGCGGTCGAGTTGTGTAACACGCTCAAGGGCTTCTATCTGCTGGGTGATGGCTTTCCTGAGTTCTTCTTCCTTGGCCGTTATTCTTTCCTTGTCGGAATCCAATTCCTTTTCGCGTCTTTCCACGCCTTTCATTCTGGACTCGAGTACATCGGCCTTTTTCTCAAGGTTTTCCTCGCGCTGGGTGAGGCGTTTTTCTATGGCGAGCTCTTCTTTCCTGCGTTCTTTGAGTTCATTCTCGAAATCCTCCTTCATTTTAAGGATTTCGCTTTTAGCGGTAACTTTGGCCTCTCTCATAATATGTTCGGCTTCTTTTTCAGCCTCGCCCTTTATTCTCTGGGCAGTACTGCTGGCCTGTTCTTTTTTTATTCTTGAAGCAAG
>MHBG01000090.1 GCA_001804785.1 Lentisphaerae bacterium GWF2_45_14 | reverse complement strand
AAATGGAAGCATTCGTTCAGCAGACTCTTCACCTTGATCCGCGGCGTCATCTGGAACTACTTTGATCTCGCCAGCATACTGGCTTGCTGCGACACCATGGGACGCCGCATGCCGATTCGCGCGTCACCGGAGACGTGCTATCAGATATGTTTCGAGTTTACCTGACATTCCTGCTCGAAAATGTCACATCTGCCAAAAGGGGGAGCGGAAAACTCTTTCCACACGCTCAACTTTTTCCTAAAAATGGCATTTTTAGGAAATTACGGGATGGCTGTGAAACTTTTACCTTTTCTCTTGACATGGCAGATGTTATATGATATAATTATATACATGGTTAACCATGCATGCAAGGCATAAAAAAAGAAAGTTCCCAAATGAGTACGTCGGTATACCAACGGATAAAAGATGTAATAAGGGAAGAGATAAAACAGGGAAAGTATAGGCCTGGAGATATTATTCCCTCAGCCAGTCAGCTTGCCGTAATGTTTGCCACAAGTCGCAATACCGCAGTAAAGGCAATATCCGATCTGGTTCACGAGGGCATCATTTACTGCGTCCAGGGAAGAGGTTCCATAGTGAGTGACCTGCGCAATAAGGCAAAAGCCACAAAGCACAGCTCCATAAACAAAACATCTGCTCTACCCGGAATAGGGATTCTGCTCGCTGATTTTGACGATATAAATCATCCATATTTAGCAAGAATCCTCAAAGGCATATCTCAAAAGGTAAAAACAATACCATGTAACCTAAAGACTTTTTGCATAAGCAATTATTCCATCGCCAACTTTATTCAAACTGAAAACTTCGATGCTCTCATTGTCCTGACTGAATTACCTCAGAGTTCGGTCTTTCTGCTTAGGCAACATAAAATTCCTTTTGTGCTTGTGAATAACGATGTCTACGGCGAGGACATATCCTGTGTTACCGTAGATGTTTTCAGCGCTGTTTGCGATGCCATAAAATATTTCCATTCATTGGGCCACAATAAAATATCAATTCTCTCGGGGCCCTACTATGCTAGGAGTACTGCAATAAGTCACGCTGCGTATATGCACGTCATGAAGGATTTGGGGCTTGAAGCCGATGAAGGATTTTTCCGAGCCTGCGAATGGGGCGAGGATGGCGGATATGACACGTTTTCGAAAATTCTTGAGAAAAAGGAAAAGCCAACGGCTGTTTTTGCGCTTGAGGATTATATAGCGCTTGGGGCGATGAGGGCGGCTGAAGAAAGATCAATAAAAATACCGGATGATTTGTCCATAATCGGAACAGGTGATATGCTGTCCAACTCCAATGCGAAGATTTCTCTTACCTCTTTTGATAATAAGCTTGAGCAGCTTGGCGGACTCTGTTTAGAGTTGATACACAAACAACTGCGAGGCGAACCGATAAAAAACTCAAAAATCAATTTGAAATCTGAACTGATAATAAGAGAATCATGCATCAGAGCTCATGATGAGAGGCAAGAAGATTCGCAAGTTAAACGCTCTGGTTTTCTCTTAAAACCAACATGACAAAGAGGCTCCCTGCACTTTTATTATAAGGATGAATAAAGGAAGGCAGGAATATCCAATGACAACAGAATTATTACATCCTATTTTGGGGACGGACAAGAAGAACGCGTGTTTTTCAGTATACTCCAAAGAAAAGGAAAGAGACGTTCATGTTTATTTCGGTTTGGCGCTTCTGGAACGTGTAAATAAAGAGCCAGATAAGGATAAACTGGATTTAAAGATTCATTTAAAACCAGAAGAAATGAGGTACAATATGGAGACAATAATGTTCCAGAAGATAGGTCGAAAAACGGGAACAAAGACAAATAAAAGTCATAATTCATTGCCTTTCACATTGCTGGAATTGCTGGCCGTAATCGCAATTATTGCACTCTTGGCCGCCATGCTTCTGCCGGCGCTTAAAAAGGCGAAGGACAAGGCAAAAGACATTGAATGTATGGGTAACTTAAAACAGCTTGGGTATGCATTCTTGCTCTATGCCGGCGACTATGCCGACAATTTGCCGCCCTATTCAACTCCAGGTCTCCAATATTGGTTTTCTTCAGATCCCTCTGAAGGTTTTCTCATGCCATATCTGCCAAATCTAGTTAAAGGAAAACATATTGGCGCTATCACCGCTACAGAAAGATGCGTGTTAAGCTGTCCGAGAGTTCCTACGCAAAAACCGATTGGCAGTAATCTATATCTATTTACATACGGATATAATAATGTAATCTCATTAAACGCAAATGCTCATTTTCGTAAGTTGTCCCAGTTTAAGAAAACATCAGACACCTCTTTCGCAATGGACATCGCTGGTACTGTTTCAGGCGCATATGCTGCTTCAACTACTAAAACATGGGTTGATGATGGGGTCGCGGATAAATCCCCGGTCATATACCGACATAGTCTACAGGCAAATGTTGTCTTCGCCGATGGGCACACTGAAAGTAGAAGATGGGGATCAATTCCCGATGATGATTTACCGGGCTGGACTAACTGCCGGACAAATTCATTTTTCTGGAGTCCGCTATCGCCGGCGTATTAACAACAATAAAAATTTTGCTTCAGATCAAGCTATCTCCGAGGCAAGCCTCGAAGTATTACGCCCGATCTTACACACCCTGGCGGGCGGACGCAAAAATATTGAAAAACCATTTGAGTTAAAGTCGTCCCAAGGGGCGAGGTATTTAACCCAACTGAATAAAATTATCATCAGGGTCGAGGCAATTTATTTTGCAAGAGTATCAAATTTAACAAAAAAGGAAAATAAAACAATGAAAATGGGAAAAACATCAAGATTGAAAAAATCATACGGGGTTCATGGAATCAACTTAAATTCACTGAACTTTTACAAGATAACAAAAAGATTTATGATGGCGATGACAATTTTATTAGCGGCTGCAATAGCTTCGGGAGCTGACAGCAAAATATTGGAAAAGCTTGATGCCGGCGGTGTTAGCGTTAATCTTGCCGGATGCCGGACAGAACCAGCCGCACCGCAGGGAGACAACTTGTTGAAATACAGTGATTTTGAAGATGGGAAAGTGGATATGAAGCAGCCCCCGCTTTATAATTGGTGTGGAAGTTTTTATGTTCATCAAAAAGATGGCGACGCATTGAAGGAAAAAATATTTCCCCTGACAAGCAGGAAAATCAGTACTGATAATCCGGCATCCGGAACTCGTTGCGCGGTACTGATTACACCTCTTGCCGTAAACGAATTCTGCGACAACAAAGGCAAACCGGAGATTTCCAACCGGATTAACCAGAGTATTCTTCTGCCGAAAAACATCGTGCCGATTAAGTATCAGTTAAGTTTCAAGGCAAGGGGTAAATATGAAAACTCGCCCGGCTTAAACAGCCTTCGGGCATTTGCAATGTTCTACGACAATACAGACCGGTCGCAAGGGAAGCAGTTGGGCGAAGTGCTGGAAGTAGGCGTTCCATTGAAACCGGACTGGCAGAGTAATTCAGTTAATTTCATCGCCCCATCCGGAACCCGTTTGCTGGTGGTCTCTTTGGCGCTTTACGGTTGCGGCGAAGCATATGTGGATGATGTTGAAGTCCGGCAGGTGCAAATGGAGGACGGAGTAACCGTCAAGCTCATACCGTTTGCTTTTCTTGATAATACTTTCTGCCTGGGAACCAAGCAGCCAGGGACGTTGGTTTTCTCATTCCGCAATGAAAATGCAAAGAAACTTGACTGTCCGGCACTGTATCTTAAAGTTCCGGATGCATTTAAACTGGTGGATGTCCGCAATGTGCTTAAGCCTGGAGAGAGTAAAAAAGATGTTGATGGCAATGTTACTTATAAAGTAGATATCAGTGCACTTAAAAATAACATCAGCAAAGAATTTTACAGTTCTTATCATACTGCATCGGTAATGCTGAAGACAGATTTAGCTGCAAGTGAAAAACTTTATCAGGCAGAATACTGGGTGGAGGACGGCAGTTATCGCAGCGCTCCGGAAAAACTTAATCTCAAAGTAATTCCGCCATCATCCGGGAATGCTCCAAAAATATTCCGTTCCGCCGCAATGCTTTCCCGTGAAAGCGATTTTTCAGGACCGGGGGCAAAAGGATTTGTATCTTTCTATACCGGCAACGGCTTTAACTGCGTTCACGGCGTTTCTTCCATTGCAATGGCAGAGGAATTTAAAAAAATAGGAATTCCACGTTATATTCAGCCGGGGTATCTACAGGACGGCTATCGAATAGGCGAGGTGAAAAAACCAGAAGACGCAATTTTCCGTTTGGCTGACGGCTCGCCTTATAATAAACCTGTAGAAGCAATTTGTCCGGTGGAAGTATATAAACAGGGTCCATACTATAAAGAGCATGTTGTCAGTATGCTGGAAAAATTTCTGGTCGGGAAGGATACAGCCGACAATATCATGCCGAACTGGGAACCGTACATGTTTGATTTCAAAGGCTGCTTCTGCCCACGCTGCAAGGAGGAATTCATTCTATACAGCAAACTGCCTCGGAAAGAAGTTGATGCGAATTGGCCGACATCAATTATCACTTCTTACCGTGACGCATGGATTAAATTTCGCAGTCAACAACATGCCATGATGATGGAAACGCTTGAAAAAACAATTAACGAACTAGGCAGGAAAGCAGGAAAGGTTTCTCATTTTATACCGGAACTTGCCTGGAGCCATTTCATTGAAAGTTCCAACAGCGAAGGAGGACAATACAATCCGGCGGACTACCTGACTAAATTACCATGGCTAGAAGTGTGGGGGCCGTATATTTTCCAGCCATTCACCAAACCGTATGAATATTACACAGGGATTCATCTTATTACATTCATCGCTGCCCGCGATATCAAGAAGTTCGTAGCGGACAGAGTTCCTGATCAGGCTAAACGCCCTAAACTAATCGCTTTTCTGCACGGCTACCAGCTTAATGACTGGGTCACGGAACCGGAAGCGCTGGGTTTCGAGTATCTCTGCTTTTTCCTGAACGGCTGGGAAGGTGCTTTTGCCTACTATTTTCCCCGCGGCTACGATCAGCGTTACTGGACGAATTTGGCCGAAGCCAATTCACAAATCGCCGAATATGAAAATTATGTGTTCAAGGGAAAACGCAACTTCTCCGTAAATGTTGCCGCTACCAGTCCGCTGCCAGCCACAAATTTTCCTGAATCATGGACAGAGGGGGGGAATTTCCTTAAAAAACTTCCGGACTTGGCCAACGCGTCATTGTTGCAATGCGTCAGCTATGAACTTGATAATCGCGTGATGATAGCCGTCGGAAATTTCTGGATGAAGGGGGAAACGTTTTTTAACCTTGAAATCGGGTCTTTGGCAACTGGCCGGAAGTACGTTTTGACTCAGCCAGATAAAAAGCGCTGTTACGCCAATGAGAATGGAGATATTGCACTTACGGCTGCCGAGATCAAAAAAGGGGTAATGTTACAGGCCGGTGCACTGCGCTGGAATTTTTACGTGCTTGAAAATTACGAAGCCGGAAAAAACTATGGTGAAACTGTCACCCCTGAAATGATGAATAAAGTTATGAGACAACGTCTGCCGGCAATTGGAAAAACTATCCAGCTGGAGTGTAAACTTATCTCTGAAAAAAAGGTGCAGACGGCAGAAGAACTGGGTATGCCTGATTATTCTGGAATCAAGAACATGAGCAATGCCGGGGTTGCCTGTCTGAAAAAGACGGTTGGCGATAAAACTACAGTCGAATTCAAATCTGGCGATATGACATTGATGCTCGATCCGGTGGTAGGCGGCAGGCTAATGAGCTGGATAAAAGGCAAGGACGAATTGGTAAGTCAGGATGAAAAGACCGGGCTGGCGGTAGATGCTTTCTGGTGGCCGGACAGAGCCGTTTGTTCGATTAACACACCGTATAAGGTTGCCAGTCAGTCAAAAACCAGCAAGGGCTTGAGTATTGTGCTGGAACGAAAAATTACTGCTGCCGACAATCATTATCTTGCCGGAGTTATAATCCGTAAAACTTATGACATCGAGTCCAACGGTTTCAGCCTTACCTCGGAAATCATCAACCAGACAAAGAAGGAGATAAGCTTTTCCTTTCGCTGGCACAACATGCCAAGGCTATTTGAGATCAAGAACGGTGCCGGCGGACAGGCGGCAATGCTAAACGGAGATAAGCCGGAAATTTTCCCGCGGCTGTTCATCTGTAAACTATACCGTTTTGCGGCCAGTCCGGATAAAAACCTTGAGGGTGCGTTCAATATGGATAGCGTGTCAACCATCACCAGTCCAAAAACAGTATTTACCGCACCATGGAGTCAAGCCGCGCTTACAGCAGAAGTCGATACGGCGAAAAATCTGCACTGTCTGCTCTTCTGGGATTCCGGCAAACAGAAAGCATCAACTTTCGAACCGGTTTTCGAAAAAGTCAAACTTGCACCAGGACAATTATGGTTCGCATCCATTAAATGGACAATCAATTAACATAGATTAAGGAGCTCAGCATGATGGTTAAAAAAGAAAATTATAAATATCACTACTCAGAGAACTTCGAGCAGTTCAGAATACATCTGGCGGAAGACCGAAATTTTTACTACTGGTTTACACCATTATGCCGAGTCGATGTCATAAACGCTGTTGACAAAACGGTTGAAACACCGACAATAAAAAAGATTGAAGATGAAAAAGGGAATACCGTTTTTGAGATAGATTTCAAGAGCACTGCCTGGCAGGAGAAAAAAGCTTATCTTATATTCGGCAAAGATAGCGTGGAATATTTCGTAAAAGTCAGGGGTAGAGGAGTAATTGACAGAATTTACTATTTTACTGGTATTATTGATGAACAGCTTTTTGGCTCAGTGCCCGGATTCGACACGTTCATTCCCGGATGTACTAACTTCCTCACTAAAAAAGAGCTTTTCACCAATGAGTTTTTCAGCATTAGCGCCAACAATGACCCCACGCATTGGGGACATTCTCTTTGCAGCGGCCCTTTTATGTACATGTTCTCGCGGCATGAGTCAGAAATGAAGATTTGGGGCGGGCTGCTTGTCGAAAAAGGTTGCCACACCTTTGATTCTTTTGACTTCAACCACAAGCCGCCGGAAATGGAACATGAAAGTGAAAGCATTCTCAACACCCAGTCTTTTTCCATAAATTACTCAGGGCATTTGAGAGTTGACGGGGAATGGCAAAGCCCAAGCCTTTTCATTGGATTCTCTAAAAACAAGCTTTCCGCTATTGAAGATTACTGCCGTCTTCTGGAAAAGAAAAAGGCCATTCCCAAAGCGGATTCCGGCAAAATAAAATACCCATGGCATCGGAAGCCAATATTCTGCGGCTGGCACGAACAGCTTTCACTTGCTAGAATGAAGATGAATGCCAAAATCCTTTCGAAGGAACAGCTCGAACGCGGCAGTTTCATAATGGATGAATCTACTCAGGAAAACCATGAAAAATGGATCGATGTCCTATGCGAAAACAGAATTCCATTTGGCACCCTGATTGTTGACGCGAAGTGGCAGAAGGAACTTGCGCTATTTAATGTGGATAAACGCAAGTGGCCGGACATGAGAGGATTCATTGATTCCTGCCACGCGCGAGGAATAAAGGTTTTGCTCTGGATACAGGCATGGACAATGGAAGGCCTTGATGAAAACGTCTGTATCAAGAAAGACGGTAAACCTGTCGCCATGGATCCAACCAATCCGGAATACAGGAAAATACTGGAAGATGGTGTTGAGCATATGTTGAGTTCCGCTCCCTGCGGTTTGAACGCCGATGGACTGAAGATAGATGGCACGGATGGCATCCCATGCGGCAGAGGAGTTAAAAACTTTGGGGATGTATACGGTTTCGAACTGCAACATATCTATACTGAAATAATCTATAAAAAGGCGCTTGCCATTAAAAAAGACGCCCTCATCTCCCTTTACATCGCAAACCCTTATTTCCGCGATGTTTGCAACATGGTCAGAATTGGCGACCTTTATACAGTTTACGGAAGGCCTCTTGACGCCCTGTATGAGAGGGCTGACGTTGTAAAAACCGCAATGAAAGGAAAACCCATAGACACTGATGGCAATTTGAGATTTTCCATTGAAGATGATTACATGATGGAACTTGATGAACAGATTGCCATTGGAATTCCATGCATCTATCAGGCGGAAAATCTTTATCAGCACAGGAGTTTCGTGAAACCTGTTTTCAGGAAATTCACGAAACACGATTATAATGCCATAAGGAATGTTTTCGAAAAACACCTTGAATTAGAGAAATTAAAAAATGGAAAGGAGTAATATGAGTAATATAAAAAAAGAAATTCCTGTTCCAGATGTCTTACGAGCAGGCGTAGCAAAAAGCGATATCACCACCGACGAGAACGGTGCAAAAGTCAACGATCCTCTATTCGCCAAGGCGTTGGTACTGGATGATGGCAAAACAAAAGCTGTCATCATCACGATGGATGTTACGGCAATAGGAGGCAGACGGATCAGCCAGGGAATGTTGCCAGACGTGGGAGAAGATTTTCTGCCAAATCTCCGGAACCGGATTCAGAAAAAGTTGAAAATACCTGGCTTCAACGTTCTGGTCAACGCATCACATACGCATCCTTCGGGCCCCATGCTGTGCAATGACGACGAGCAAGTTGACAGGACATTCGATGCCGTGAGCCGGGCGATGGAAAATATGACGGAGGTGAAGATCGGATCAGGTGTCGGACACGAAGACCGGATCACAATCAACCGAAATCTCAGACTCAAGAACGGCAAACACTGGACCATCCGTCACACGAATCCGTGTCCGCCTGATGAAGAGGTCGAGAGTGTCGACCCGGTTGATCCTGAGATAGGCATAATCCGGATAGACCGGATGGACGGTCGTCCGCTGGCGGTGATATATAATTTCGCATGTCATCCTCTTTTTGGAGATTCCAAGGGAAGCGTTACAGCCAATTTTCCCGGAGTCGCCTCCAAAGTCATCGAGGAGAACCTTGGCAACGGAGCCATGGCGCTGTTCCTGCAGGGGGCGGCTGGAGACGTTTGCGATGTGTATTTCAAAGACTTCAACCGTCCCAGAAACATCGAATATCTTGGCATCATGCTTGGCCTCAGCACATTGAAAGCATTAAGCGAAATAAAAATGAACAAGCCGGAGGCTTGCCCTACTGCCGCCAAGCTGAGTGTCATTTCCGAAACGGTAAGGCTGCCCCGGAGAGTCGACATTCCTGAACGAATTCAATCATTGGAGACAGAGCAGGGCAAGTTGCTTGAATCACTGAGATTCACCAGCCTGAACTTCAAGTCCTTTCTGCCCTTATACATCAAATACGCAATTGATCCCAACCATCCGTTGGATTACTCTTACCGGTACATGCAGTCGGAAAAGACAGGTTCGGATGAATTTCCTGCGATGGATTCCTTTAACAGGAAAAACCTCGAAAAATATCTGAAGAACATTGATGCGATGGAGAAGCTGGCGAGAATTCAGGACGACATAGCGACATTGAAGAAGCATCAGACGATAAACGACGAGTCCGGGACATCTGTAATAGAAGCGGAGGTAATGGGCATAAAAATAGGAGAATGCGTACTGGTCTCGGCTCCGTTGGAAGCATTGGTGGAAATCGGCTTGAACATCAAGAAAGCATCTCCGTTGACGCATACATTCATGGCGGCTTATTCAAACGGCTACATGCACTACGGGCCGCCTGCGGCAGCCTACGACAATGGAGGCTACGAAGAGACGGAATGTCTGCTGGCTCCCGAATGGCAAAAGATTTATGAAGAGAAAGCCAATGAGATAATTTGCAAGCTGTAGATTGAATGCGGGAATGTAAAAAATGCGGGAAGAAGATATTTATAAGCAGATATTTGTTCGGGATAGAAAAGTATCAGAAGATAAGCAGCCTGACAAACAGGATGCTGGCCTTTTTAGGTTCGTTGACGACATTCCGTGTATCTGAAAAAATACTGGGAATGTTCGGAGTGAAGTTTGACCGGATGAAGATATGGTGTAATGGCAAATGTGCGCTGTGAAAAGGTGCGATAATCCAGCGGGTGTAAGTCCCGTTCCTGCGACGGTCGTCCCAGCCGGGTAGCTATCTTGACAACTGAGGAGTTAAACAGCGTTGAAAAAGACACTGGCAAATCAGCAAAGCCGTGTGGAGGAGGTAAGTGTACGAGGTATGTGTCGAGGGGTTATTGAGGCTAATTCTCTATCTTAAGCATTTAAAAGTACAGACGTACGTCACGTCGTGATGCAATGCTAAAAATTTATGGATTGCAAGCAGAGCATGGAGTATAGCCGCGCTTGACAGCTTCCCGGGACATCTAAGTCCTTCTCCCACAGAATGAACCAATTGTATAGTTACCAAAAGAGACGATAAAAACATCTTTTAAATCGCTAAATTTAAAATTTGTAACTATATTACTATTAGGCAATTGAATGAGATATGTTTGCCTATAATTCTAATCATCTCAAAATCCCCCTGCAAATAATAGATTCAATTAAGTAACCATTTCCAGGCTGGGATAATATTTATGCCATCATCCAGTTCTTTTTCTTCATCCCAGGTTACTATTGTTCCTTGGGCTATTCCGAGTTCTGTCATTGCACTTTTTAACCCCCTAAGTTCACGGGCAAATGTCTTCTCATTCGAAATATCCCAGCAAACCTGAATCAGGGATATTTCTCCTGTTATTGGATGACGGGCAAAAAAGTCAGTTTCATAGGCCTTTTCTGTATTGACATATTCAATCTCAAATCCATTATATCGCAAGTGCATAAATACCATATTTTCCAGCAAATGTCCATGATTGACTGAATTGCGAAATGTCATAGCGTTAAGCAAGCCTGTATCTATAACATAGATTTTAGGTGGGTTTACCATGCGCGTCTTTTCTGAACGGGTATGCAACGGGACACGATAGAAAAGATATGCGTCCAATAAATGATCAAGATATTCGTAAAGATTATTCTTGGTGCACTTGATAGACATGCTTTTTAACGTGTTATAAAATTTATTCACACTGAATTGCGAACATGGAGAGGTCATAACGTTATTCACAAGATGTTTTAGTGCAACAATATTGCTCACCTTATGTCGCTCAACAACATCTTTTAATAATACAGAGTCTATGTATCCCTGAAGAATTTCCGTTCTGAGATTTTTGTCAATGTTCTGAACTTCAGGAAATCCTCCAATCTCAATATAATCAGATGCGGCTTTTCTCAAAATTGATGCAGTTTTAGAGCTGAAATGCTCCGGTGCAGTTTCGAACAAATCATGATGCCTCAGGAATTCTTTGAAACTAAATGGGAATATTTCCGTTGAAATAGACCGCCCTCTCAAGCTTGTCGCGATCTCTTTGCTTAAAAGCTTCGAAGATGAACCTGTTAGGGATATCTGAACATTTTCCGTATCCAAAAGACGTCTGATAAAGACTTCCCATTTTTCAATGCTCTGTATTTCATCAAAAAAGAAATGACATTTTACATCGCGGTTTTCCGGATACTTGCTGTAATAAACATCAAGAACCGTTTGAAAATCTTTTACGGAGAAATCAAGCAGACGGTCATCTTCAAAATTCAGATAAAGGATTTGATTCATTGGAATTCCTGAAGAAAGCAATTGTTTCATTCTCTGAAAGCAAAAAAATGTTTTGCCTGTCCGCCGCATACCGATAATGACATCGGCTTTATTGGCCAATTCTGGGAACTCTCTGTTTCTGAGAGAAAGCTCAGGAAGTTCTCTTTCGTGAAAATCATCTATGAGTTGTGATATTATTCTTTTCATATCGATATATTAACTCTTATTAGAGACAAATCAAGTCAATAGCTTCTTTTTTTTAAGGAAAGAACAGGATTCCATATAAAAATAGCGATAATCGTAAAAATGGAGATAAATTGACAGACTCGTTGCCAGTTGGAGTTCTGCCAATCTCCTCCGCATGGGATTTCCCGTGTTGCTGCGTTAATCCTTCTCAACATGCTGTCATCCAGCAAACAATGGCTTCATTTCATTTTTCGATTTTTCCTATTGGATTCCCGACGATTGTCGCAGAAAGATCGCTCCAGTCCATTTTTAGTTCGAAATAGTCGTTTCTGAACGGAATTTCAGGATGTTTCTTTACCCATTCGAGAAAACCTTTCCAGCGAATATCGGCTTTTGCCGCCGCCTCTTTTACGGTCGCGCCCGATGCAATATCCTCTATCACCTTCCGCATATTTATGAAGTAAGGCGCGTACCAGTCCAGCGGCTGCGCTTCGTCCGAGAAATAATCACATTTATATGTAGCCTGATGCAAACCATTGCTCATTTCCGTCCAGTAACCGAAACTAGCCTTGCAGTCTTTCAGCGTCTTATTGACATTGGCCGCGAACTCGCAGTTGATGAACGCTATCCGGTCTTTTAGATCAAGTTCCTCAGCCGGTTTTACGCTCACAAAATCCACATTTTTGCCGACCGTTTTATTGAGTTCAATGGTCTTATCATCCAAGCCGCCGCCTATCCATACGAAAAGGAACGGGTTCTGTTCGCTTAAAATCTTCTGTATATTTTCAAGCGTGGAGTCTTCGCAAGTCGTTATCAATCTGTCCCCCATTTTCTTTTTCAGAGGGCCGAATACATATTTTTCATAAAGTTCCGGCGGCGTGGTACATCCCCAGAAATGCCCGTTATTGGCAGAAACCGAAAGCAGAATCCTATCCGTAAGACTGGCACTGCCCGGTTCTTCTTTCACTGTTTCGCCATTGTAAATTTTAAGGGCTTTTGTCAAATTTCCGGTGAACTCTTTCAGCGTCTGCGACTTTGCCGCCGCCAATTGAAAAGTTACCGCTCGCGTGGGTTCTTTTCCGGCTTTTTTGAGTTCCAGGAATTTCTCCCATACGGCTTTTGCCAGTTCAGATGCTTCGGAAATATCGCCCTTAAATTCCTTTATCCCTCCAGCTGTCGCAAACCCGAATTCCTCGCTTCCTCCGTCGCCTTCGGCCTCGCCTTTCACGCGTTCGCGCAGGGTATAACGTGGAACGCCAAGCCACACGTCGTAACGCGTCTCGTCCATGCCGTTGTCCTCGTCCGCAATCATGACCGACGATACCACCACGTGTTCGTAGGGCTGGACGTCCTTTCTGCGGGAAATTGTATCCATCCATCTCCACCCGAAACTCGGCACGTAATATTCGACATCGTAATGGGTGGCCAAGTTCCCTTGGAACCACGTGGGATAACATGCCAGCACTCTCGCCGGAATCCCGCATGCCCTGAAGAGCGCCGTCGTCAGTATCGCATGATTGGTGCACGAACCGCCGTTTTTGCGCAGGCTTTCCAACGCGTAGCCGCTGTTTGGACTGCCGCTGCGGGGACGTTCCGCGTCCATGAACTTGTAAATCCTTTCCGCTATTTCACTGATATTATCGGTGCCCTTACTCAATTCATCGGCCTTCGTTTTTATTTCGGAATTGTCAAGCTATACTAAAGTCGGTTTGAATATCTACTATTTTTGAGTATAGTACGTCATGGATTTAAAAATTTTACAGAAAGGAATTCAT
>MHBG01000089.1 GCA_001804785.1 Lentisphaerae bacterium GWF2_45_14 | reverse complement strand
TCTGCTTTTCGGTAAAGTGATACATCGCCATCCTCCATTTTTACAGAATGGCATAATATAATTGTTATACATTTGAATGCAAATTGGTATAAAAACGTCATTCTTGCGGTTGAAACGCACGGCGGCGTGGCGCAATCGTCGATGCCTGGTCCACGGCCGGTTCGTTTAGGTAAAGGATGTTTTTGAAACGCTTCATGGATCACCTCGTGTGTCACATTCGAGCCGCTAAACAGGGGCCAGGTTCTTGAGCTCTTCGATAGTGCTCGATTTGCCGATGACGATCAGACAATCCCCGCCATGCAATTGCTCGGCAGGATTGATCGTCGTAATCTGATCCTGGCCTCTGCGTATGCCGACCAGGGTCGCACCGAACTTTTGCCGAAAATGAAGCTCCGCCAAAGACTTGCCTGAAAGGTCAGAATTCTCCGACACCTTGATTTCGGCAATGTCAAAGCGGTCTGCGCCTTCTGCGTCTCTTTGCGCTGCAACCTGATTCAGCATGGTTTCAGCCTCCTTCAAGCCAGCCGGATGCCCCATAAGGAGTAGCCGGTCGGCCGGAAAAATCCTGAAATCCGGCTTCGGTTCATAAAAGGTACGCCCCCCTCGGCTGACAGCCAGAACAGATATACCCGATGCCGATAACGGGAGTTCTCTTATAGTCTGCCCGGCGGCCGAAGCATCCGAACGAATACGCAACTCAAGAAACGAGACAGGCCAATCAACGCTTTCCGGAAGGAAATCCATCGCATAAGTCAACGCATCGGCCGCTTGTTCGGTTGCATCCTTAAAAGGTCGAAATACCAAATTAGCACCAGCTTTTTCGAACTCAGCAGCTTCCTGGCCGTTTGACGCCGTCAAGGCAATCTTTCCAGTATAACCGTCCTTCTTGAGATTATGGATTAGTGCCAAATTCATCTCTTTGGAACGAACGGTGCTAATAACCCATCGCGCCTTTTTCAACGGCAATTGCTCATGCATCTCCGGGTCCGCCATATCCCCATAAAGAACAGGCACCCCTCTCTTGCGCCACTTATCTAAATTGCCGGGATCGAAGTCGATCCCCACTATGGCATTTTTTCGCCGGAGAAGGTGTTCCATCAGCCCGCTGCCATAATTACCCAATCCCACTAAAATGACGTCGACTGCTCCGGTTTTCGCGAAGGTGTCTATGTCCGCCTCCCGGTAGGGATTGCGCCTTTCAAAAATTTTCAAGGGGGAGGATAGAGCACGATAAAGCGGGTAGGAATAGAGGATCATGTAGGTGGACAGGAATATGGTCACCACACCCACGAGGGTGATCAGCCCCATCGTTTCTTCGGTAATGTGGCCGATACTCAACCCCAAGGCCGCTACAATAAGCGAAAACTCGCTGATCTGGGCCACCGTGAGCCCGGCAAGAAAAGCCGTGCGACGACGATATCCCATGACTCCCATGATGATCAGAACAATGAGCGGGTTGCCGACAAGCACAAATAGGGAAAAAACCAGCGATGCGCCCAATTGCGAGCCCACCATGGACCAATCCAATCGTGCACCAAGATCGATGAAAAAAAATAGCAGGAGAAAATCCCGAAGGCCTGTGAGCCGTGCGCCAATCGAATCCCTGAAGGCAGTGGAGGCCAGTGAGACCCCGGCCAGAAATGCGCCGACCTCCTTACTGAATCCCAACAACTCACTGCCCGCTCCGAGAAGGACCGCCCATGCGATTGCGAATAGGGTTAACAGTTCCAGCGAATGCGCGAGACGCTGGGTCAGGGGCGGGATAACATATTTCATTAGCAGGGCAACCGCACCCAACAGTCCCAACCCCTTTGCGCCGATCATCAGGAACGAGACATATCCCAAATTCTCCCCGGTAACAGATGACCCCAATGTTGTCAGGCCGACCAGAGCCAAAATGGCGGCGATATCCTGAACAATCAGAAATCCAAGAGCAATCTGCCCATGAAGAGAGTCGATTTCTTTTTTGTCGGACAGGAGCTTTACGATGATGATCGTACTTGAAAAAGTAAGCGCAACCGAAACGTAAGCCGCACTGAGATATGACATGTCCATGGCAATGGCTATGCCAAACCCGATAATCGATGTAAACACGATTTGCCCGAGGCCGGTCGCCAAGGCGACCGGACCGGTAGTTCGAATCAGGTTCAGATCAAGTTTAAGCCCAACGATAAACAACAGAAGGGCTATGCCGATATGGGCCAGAAGCTCGATTTGCTCATAACTATGTATAATGCCTAAAACCGAGGGACCGACCAGAATGCCCGTTACCAGAAACATGATGATCAAGGGCTGTCGTAATTTCTGCCCTATAATCCCGGTCAGCGTCGCTAGGCCCAGTATTGCTGCTATTTCTACGAAAGAATTTGTTTCCGTCATAAACTTTATGTCCTATTGTCTAATGATTTTGGCTCATCCATCTTTGATCCTCTGCTCTATTTGTCATCATCGAAGTCCGCCGTCCATAAGGAGTCATACCCAGATATTTCTGCATGTTCTGCAAAAGCTCCTGAACTGCCTTGTCTGTCATCCCTGAGATCTGTGCTACTATCTTATTTGTATGTCTTCTTTATCATAATCCATAAGGCCTTGTTTATTATTTAGTTTGCAATATATAGCTGGATTATTCGCAAAGATAGAAAATGACTTCATTTTTCTATTGTTTTTTGCTTGAAGGAATATACCTTCCATCTTTCAATTTTATAAGGAACCATATGAGAGCTAAAGACATACCTCTTCCGCATCGCTGGCCGCGTCTTGTCCGGCAGGCTATGATGCAACCAGCTTGTTCCTTGGAACAAGTACCCTTATTTTTTGAAGGGCATGGCTCAGACTCTGAAAAGACTCGTTCCAAGAATGGGCAAAAAGAAAATCGCGGAATACTTTGCCCGTTCCGGCCTGTACCTCGCCGCAAACACCATCGCTGTGACCGAACGTCTTATCAAAACCCTAAAAGTAGAATGCACGAGGTTGATAAGCATACCATTGAACTTCAAAGCTATGCGTTATGAACTTGCGTTATTTTTCTCATGGTATAATGAGTTTCGCACGCACGAATATTTGGGATCAAGGACTCCGATGGAGGTCTATAATCATTCGCCTCCAAGCGAACCGCCATTAAAACTCGTTCATACTTCCGAAGTCCCCAAGCTGGAACTTCATGTCTCCTACCTCGAAGGACGGAAGCATCTGCCCATCATCGACATCAAGAAAGCCGCATAAGCAACGATGTTCTGTTCTGATGACTGCGCTACCTCCTGCCTTGAAAAGGAATTTTTGAGCCTGTTTTTGCTTTTCATCACTGTAAAATTGTCAATGAGCACCTGGCCAATCAAGTCCAGTAAAAGTATTTTTTAATATATGAAATAAATATTAGCTGTTTTCCTTGTCCTCAACCCCATGTTCTCCTACAGGGCGGGGTAGTTCATTCCAGAGATTTTTTATTCTTGGCAAGCACAGATGGAATGAGTCCTAAAGTAACTGTCAGAAGCAATATCATAACAGCAGAGGCCAACAGGATAGTATCAAAACGGCTCATGACCATATTCCCGATCTCCCATTTTTCCATAAGAAACCCCATATTCAGTACTGCGGCACCGAGAAAGCCGGCAGCAGCCGTTCCTGCATATACAAAAGCCATCAGGACAGAAGAAGCCATCGAACTGTTCTCAACGGGAAGCATTCCAAGCAATTCTGTCGTTATGGCAATGGAACCGGCAGCAACAAGCAGATTGAAAAAGAAATGTGAAAACCATAAAACGGGCATGAGGGCAATCCCACCACAGAATCCGCGCATTATAAAAACCCCTAATGCAAGAGCAAATCCGATGTGACAGATTATGAATATTGGCTTCGTTCCTATTTTGTCCACCAGCCACCCGCCGATAAAAAAACCGACAAGGGAACCAGCCAAACCTATATTGGCAAGCCACACTACAGTACTGGAGTCGAGATGCAGTACTTCTTTTTCCAGCAAAGCGAATATAGTCGGGCAATAGGCAGTGAATATCTTTACAAGAAAAATATATGAGCCGAATTGGACGTAGCCCTGAATTCGCATAATTGTACCAAATGCCTCACGAAAAGACTTGGAGGAAGTCTGTATTTTTTCAAGTTCAGGTATTTTTTTATAGAAAAACAGACGGGCAAAGATCATAAAGCCAAGAGATCCTATTATCAATTGGTAAACTAGGATATTTCCGCAAGCGCCAAGTATCCATGCTGTAATGCCTGATACGATTATACAGGAAATCTGCCAGGATATCCTGAGATTTCCAAAAAATCTGCCGCGTAGCGCAGCCGGAACCACAGGGCGAAGAAGCGCAAACCATGACGATTGAAACATAGAAGTCCCCAACGCCATAACTATAATCCCTCCCACAGCAACAAGTTCCCGCAGCAATCCCGATGAGAAGAATGCGGCAGAAGCAATAGCAGCCATGCCTAAAACAGAGAAAATATTTCCGGCTCCGCCTACTCGTTTTTTACCAAACTTGTCAGAATAATATGCGGCAGGCACTGCGGCGAAAAAACATACCCACGGCACGGCAAGGTAGCTCATGACTCTTGTCTGGCTTATTCCCATAAGAAGAAGATAGAGCAGCATTATTCCGTTTTCAAAAAGCAGAGTTCCCAGCATCCCGAAGCACTGCGCAAAGATGGCATTTCTCATAGCCTTTTTTGATGCTTCTGGATTTAAAGTATTTTCAGGAAAGGACATTAACGCTCCTCGGGAATATTGAGGAGTTTTTCTCAATTCGCAGCTCGAAAATTATTGTAGAGCTTATTCGCAACACAAATTGACACATTATGGATATCTTCATATAGAAATGATGAGAGTTTTTTTATGTTGTGGGCAGCTATTTTAGTCATTGTGGAATCTTTTCCATTTAAAATATTAACATGCTTATTGTAGCACAACAAGAAAAATTAACAATATTTAGATGATTATATAGTTGCTTCACTCTTTAAAAGAGAAACAAATTCGCTGATATTTTCTGTTTTCTGGAAGTCTTTCACTGCTTCAATGATTTTACTGGCTGTAGTTAGGCAAATTTCACCGTTCATAGACAGGCATTGTCGGAACTTATCTTCTACCCGCAGCATGTCCATCGCTGATGCGTCACAAAAATTTGCACTGGAGTATTCGTGTGACAGAATTTTATTATTGCGCAAGCACACTTTAATATATCTGCAACCAGCTTTTACTGCAGGATAGTCTTTTAGTCTCATATCAGCAAAGCAGGTACATTCTATGGTTCTTTTTGCAAGGTCAATAGTGTTGCGATCTCTAGTAATGGCTTCATTGCTGAAGTCGCGAATGTGAACTTCTCCTTTGTTAAGAGCTAGGGCAATGGCATATGGAGCACAAAATTGAGCGGCTATTTGCGGGATAGAATCTTCTCTGAATGGCATACTCACAAGAGTGCCGCCTCCTTCCTGAAGGAAAAATTCTACCCGTTCAATATCCTTGTACTGTATACCGTACTCCCGTTTCAATTGAAGAGCCGAAGCAATGCAGGCATGATGAATCCCGCAGGTCGGAAATTGCTTCACTACCAATTCCTCAATGCCAAAAGGTTTCGGGGGCACGCGGAAGATTTCAGCTTCCGGCGGAGAATCCTGAGTGTAACATCGATAGAAGCCGCCGGGGCCCTCAAAAACATGTTCAGAGCCGGTAAAGCCTTTCTGCGCAAGCATCACTGAATATAGCGCCGCTTTGGCGGCAATGGCTGGTTGTATGCGTTTGGTCAATGTTTTTTCCAGAAGGGCCTGACGGTTCCCGCAGGTATGCGCATAATAGATGCCCATTGCGTTGACGGTTTCCTCAAGAGTCAAACCACGCAATCTAGCGGCTGTCGCCACTCCTCCCCAGCCGCCTACAAGTGAAGTTGTAAGGAAATAAGAGTGCTGGCGTTTTGCCGCTATATACGGCTTGGCTATTCGGGCCGCCGTTTCAACTCCAAGAATTATTGAGCTCAGGCAATCAAGGCCATTCTGTCTCTCAGCTTCAGCGCAGACCAGAGCGATTGGCACAACAATGGAAAGAATGTGGATGTCGGCTTCTGGATAATTGTTGTCAAAATCCATTGCATGAATCATGGCTGCGTTACAAAAGGCTGCGGACGGCAAAGCAAGTTTTTTGCCATTGAAAAAAACGGTTCCGTTGCCCTTTGCACTCAATTCCTCCTCCAAGTCAACAATTTCCGCAATACCGGGCGCATGCATTCCTGCATATGCACAGGCAATGGTATCCAGAAGCATTTTGGTAGCAGCAGCATAGCTTGATTCAGGAATGTCGGCATTGAGAGTATTCAGAGTCAGTTCAGAAAGTATCCGTGAGATAGACCTCCCTGTCATATCCGGTAAGTGATTCAGTATTTTATAGTTCTTTTCTGACTGTTTACTCATAGTGGCTCCTATCATTTTTTTATTAAAAACCATTGGCAAATTTCTGAATGACCTTATCATAGAAATATCCGGACTCCTTCCCATTGGAAAGCTATCTACATTTCCATTCAGTAAAAAAACTATATCTTTTCACGTTTCTTTCCTTAGGGATTGCCTTCCGGATTTTTCAACTCTGTTCCATCTGCAATAACTCTGAAGTTTTCTGCGTTATTGAATAAGATCACAGCCATCCCATAAAAATCTGAGAATTTGAGGGTAATTCCAAATTTTGAATTTTCAACTCATCAATAATGCTCTTAGAGCCTTGGTTGCCATTCTGTTCATTGCCGACTATTAGCAATTGAAAAGGGGATTTAAAGCTGAATTCAACATTGTTTCCCATCTTTGTAACTCCGTTAACGTTAAGCATCATGCTCTTTTCTTCAGAATTCCACTGGAGGGCAACATAGTTCCAGGAGCCTGTCCTTATTTCAACTGGCTTTACGCTGAGTGCATGGATTTTACCATTGACAGAAATAACGAACATATAGGAATACGGCCCATTTTTGGAAAATCTAATATTGCCACCTGGGGAAATAAGCTCGATAAATGTCCTCGTATTTTTATCAGCTGCGCCATATTCAGGTTTGAGCCATAATTCGATCTTTCCTTTATTGACAAGGGGTGCCTTGGATAGTTTATAACGCAGTTCGCCGCCATCCAAGATTCTGGCGGCGTTTAGTTTTATGCCGTCAACAACAGTGTAATCTTTTTTTGATGCCGGATTGATAATTACTCCATCTTTAGCATGAAGGGCACAAGAGTCATCATCGAAGTCCGCCGTCCATAAGGAGTCATAACCGGGTTTTTCGCAGGAAGATGCAGACTCGACAATGTTCTGACCGCTTTCTACAGTAAAACCAAGTCCTAAATCACGGTATTTTCCCCCGCGCAACTCAATCTTTTTATAATATCCAGGCGCGCGGACAATCAGATCAATTCCCGTGTCCGAGTCATACAAATTGTTAGTGACAATCTGTATGGTCTTTTTCCAGTCGCCTTCCAAGGTGTCGGGAATATCAACGTTAAAACGCCGGATGCCGTCTTTGGCATAAAGAAAAAGTTCGGATGAGATTCCGATGGTCTTTTCCTTGCAGTTCAGAGCGAGTTCAAGATCGACACATGTATAAGTGCCATCGGATTTCGCGACATCTTTTATCTGGCTGGAAATCAGGGTCGCGGTCAATTCCGTTTTCGGCTGTAAAACCACACGGGCAAAATTTTTGGAGCAGGACGCTCCTTGTGTCATGCTGAGATGCTGATAGGTATCGGGGAAAAATATTTGAGAGGGCTCTTCTCCCGGATCGATATCATCCACTCCCAGCGCCATGTAGAAACTATTTCCGATTTTTGAGCTGGTTTCAAGGCAGTCAAACGGGATTTTTATCTCAAGAGACCAATATTTCATATCCGGGTGAAGCTGATGCGCTTTTTCTCCGCGTTGAGCCGCTATTTTTACTTTATTTTTATCGTAGTTACCGTACGGCTCAGTGGATGTCTTTCCGTCAGGGGTTATAGAAAAAATGAACTGCTGCTTATTTATCCATAGTTCAACAGCATCATTTTTATAGAGAGGACTATATTCCGAAAAAGAGAGCTTGTCATCAAAGACCAGAACCGCAATATAAAGATACGACTCATCCCAAGCTGCATTCCAGTAAGCAATGACATCTTTGGAGCCGGCAATCCCTTGGTCTCCCATTTTCCTGTTATAGAAACTCTTATCAAGAATATTAGCGGAGGCTATATCCCATTCGTCCAATTTGCCGTCAAGATTAAATGCGGCGGGAAGAGGCGTTATTCCTATAGCGGTAGTTTTCTCCTTTTTGGGGAGATTGCCGCCCCCGAACATTTTTATTTGTTTGTTTTTGAAGTTAATCGCGCTCTCAATATTATCTATTTTTTTATAAACATCGGCCAAATTCCCTATCTTCGCGTCATATATTGCGGCATAATGAATGGACTGCAAATTATATTTTTTATACCCGTCAGCTATCTCTTTTCTTGCCTTTTTTATGTACGCGAGCGCCTCATCTGTCAGTACATCAACTTTATCTTCATCTTTGCCTGTTTCAGCTATCCAGGAAAGTCGCATCAGATATGAATTTATTTTTTCGATATACTGATAGATATAGACATATTTAAATGCCATTCGGTAAATGGGATAAGTTTCTGAATTGAACAAGTCTGCTTTATCCCAAAGTTTGGCCATCTCGGAGCTGGCATGGACAAGCCGTTCGGCAAAGACAATCGAGTTTTCATATCGCTTATCATAAGGAATTATTACCATGCCGCCAAGGGCATTGTCATTAATGGAACTCCCGACCGAATATGCCAATGCCAGGGTATTGCCGACTTTCTCGCCAAAAAACTGCCGACATGTTCTGGGAATCAATTCTTCTCTAAGTGGACCGTCAAGATCATAAACCGTCATCCATTCTCCCCACGGCATTCCGTTTACGGTCATTCCCTTCATCTTCTCTTTTTCTTGGTCATTTTGATGGATGAATACGCTTCCCGGAGCTTGGGTGTTCCATGCGTACTCAGCGAGAATGCCATTCTGAGGCTTATGAGCGGGGTGTGTCGATGTATTACTGTTATCGTAGAAAAAATCATTGTCACTGTTTTTGAAATAATATGTTTTGGCGGTTCTTGCTGTGCCGCCAAGCAGGCGATTTTTGTGGAATGAACTGTTTTCAATGTAATATTCCTGTGGACTGTTCTTCGTCAGCTGCCGAAACTTTCTGGCTGATTCCAACGACCCTTCACGCCATAAAAGACTGAGGTTTTCCGGCAGTTTTGGACTCAGTCGTTCAACTATTTCCAATTGCGCGATCTTTTCCGGTGAATTATTCACACAGTCGATGCAATATGGACTGGAAACGTAGGAAAATCCCGCTCCCGGAGCTCCCTTCTTAAGAGCATTAAAAATTTTATTCACCAGATACTCCTCCGCCAGTACCCTATCATCTCCCCAACGCTTTCTGTCGTTTTCAGAACGCCTGTTCCAGCCCATGTAGGGAACATCCGGCGAATGGAAGAAGTATTGCTGCGGACCGATAATTTTGGACATCTGGGTTATTTTGTCACATGCATGATCAATGAGTTGGTCATCGCTCCATGAGACATAGAGATGCAAAAACCTCAAGCATTCCTTCAGTTGTGGGAACTGCCCTTCATCGCCATTGGTCGCGACTGCCGTAGTGAGGTTTAAATACAGCTTCATTCCGCGCTTATTGGCATATTCCCCTGCTTCCCCCATCATTTGCGCTCTAATATCCAAAGGATAATCAGTAAGCGGTCGTGAATACAAAATCGCAAAACAGCGGTTGTAATTGAACTTTAATCTGGCCGCTTCCCGTATGCCTTTTTTCACTGATTCCCAGGCGACTTTTTTCTGTTTTTCGCTTTTTGCCATGAACAAAAGTTTCATGGGTTCCGTTAATGTCTCGCAGACACGATGTTTAAAATCCGGCCAGTCGACAATCTTGGCCAGTTGTATCGTTTTGTCTTTTATTAAATATGAAAGCGTCATAACTGCCCAGTAGACGCCTTGTTCATCTTTTCCCGCCAATATGATGTCTTGTTTGTCGGCATCAGTAGAAGGGAAAATAGCATACCCTTGTGGTTCCAGCTCATTAAGGGATATCCGGGCTGACTCGCAGTATCGTTGAATTTCAGGTAACTCCGAAGGCGTTCCCAATATTATAAGGTGTTTTTTCCCGATATTTTCACCATCAACTATGACAGGAACATTTATCGAGGTCTTTTCTCTAATAATATCTTGCAAGTCTAACGCAGCTGTCCTCGTACGCTCCGAGGACGATTTGCCGATCAATATGGCAAGATTATCGTCGATTGAAATAGCGGTGTCATAAACGGTTATCTTTTTGGGACAGGGAATGATATCAATACCTTTCAGGTTTTCCCACTGAGGAACTGATGATGTTTTCTGTTCCGGCAAGGGATCGAATGAACCCGCTGTCACCGCATGTAACATTGGAGGCAAAAATAATGCCTGTAGCATGACAATAACAAATAAAATCAGTAATCGCCCATTCATAAATTCTCCAAGTTGTTTATTGTGTTCTACTAAAATAATCCAGCAATACGGGTTAATCCAAAATCAGTCGTCAAGTGAATTTCGCCAGAGGCTGTCCGAATCAACAGGAAACCACCAAACTCCTGAGCTTTTACGTGGTTCCACATGGCCGTCAAAAAACAATATGTCTGCTTTGCTCTGGTGGCAGAATTCTATATTGGCTTGACTGCTAACCCATGGTTGAGCGTCTAAACTGTCAACAAACATAAGCCGCTTGGATGGCCTAGTCGCCCAGCTCCTCCTTTTTCCGACGGCATAATAATTCAGCCCATAGAATGTGGTGTTAGCCCGAATTTTCTTTGTTGGGCAATAGAATACCGGAAGGTCTGTATAATTATACCAGCCAAAATTTTTATTGCTGACATATGGCACTAAAAAACATGGCCACTGATAATACAATGCTCCCCAAAGGACGTTATAACCATGAAGTACTTGATTGTCATCCAAATACATAGATTCAGAAACGCCTATTTGTTTTAAATTGGACGTGCATTTAATCTGTTTCGCTGTTTCTTTGGCTTGCCTCAGAGCGGGAAGCAACATTGATGCCAGAATTGCAATTATCGCAATTACTGCGAGCAATTCAATTAAAGTGAAATCCCTAAGTTGCAATGGCTTACGACTTGTCAATCTTGCCTCGTCAACCAATCCGCACGTGAGGTTTTTGCTCATACGACTTTCCCCCTTCCTTTCTTTGTGCGGCATTCGTTATACCTCTTGATAAGATATGGAACATAAAGCAGTCCTCCTTGATAAAAGTATTTGTCAGTCCACTTTTTATATGCCTTGGTGTTCTTGCCGGCTTTGTGCCGCCGCCAGTATATCCGAAGTTGTTCGTAGGTATAAGTGCTGAGTTTAAGTGCTTCGCGATAGCTGTTGCCTATCTTGAAATATTCAGCCCATCTCCTCAATTTCGAATTCACTTCCTTTATTACTTCTCTCAGAGCCGTACCGTTCAGTATCCCTTTGAGCATCTTCTTGATTTTACCAACCAGCCCTTCCTTTTGAGCTATTTGAAAAGCAAACTCCCGTACGCTTATACTATACGTTAAAGCATGACCGAAGTAAATGTATCCGGGACTTATTTCATGTATTATCTTGTTTTTTAGGATTTTTTTTGTAAACAGCGCAAATTTCAATCATCAATCTCCTTTCGAGGGTGTAACATCTGACCTCAATGCCACTAAACTCGCAAGGTAATCAGCTTGCATTCTAACCTTGCTTGCCCATGTTTTTTTTAATTACCTGCTTTTTCGCAAGTCGATATTACTCGGGACATACGAATTTTTGCAAGCTCGCGAACCCCGATATTGCGGCTGATCGCTTCAGCTGCGGCAGCACCCGCCCCCTCGCCCATAGCCAGACAGTCTCCGGTAACACGATAGGCCGCATGTGCTACGTATGAACCTGAAATACAACGTCCGGCAGTCAGCAGATTATTAACCTTAAGTGGGACCAGCGAACGGAACGGGATATCGAAGCCTGGGTGCTGCCAGCAGGTCTGTCGGGGTTTATCCGGTTCGTGAATGTCCACGCCAAAACGGACATTACAAATGTTATCAGGAAACTTTACGCCGTTTTTCACGTCTTCATCAGAAATAATGTATTCCCCGGTAATACGGCGGGTCTCACGCACGCCAATGACTGACGGAAGTTCTAGTAGATATACTTCTCCGACCGTGTCTTTAATCAGTTTAAAATATTCCATCGCCTTCCTAATCTGCGCTCTGCCCTCAAAAGTAGCGCAGCTGTGATCATCCCCATCAGCTCCGAAGCGCTTATGGATATGCGTCCACTGAATTAGCGCTTCACCGCGTCGAGGCAGACGGATCAGTGCCGGATGGTTGAAGGGAATATCTGCCAGTAGCTTTTCCTTGTCAGCCACAGCTGCTTCGATCGCACGATACCAGCTGATAATATCGTCTTCGCTATATTCTTCACAAAGACCGCCGATGCGAAACATCATGGTCATTGGCTGATATACGCCATCATCGGGACGTCCGACCTCAAACGGAGCTCCGGCTCTGGCTGCAATATCTCCGTCACCGGAACAGTCGATCACAACTTTCGCCATGACAGCCTGAGCCCCGCTCTTGTTCTGCACAATCACACCTTTGATGACTCCGTCTTCTAGAATCGGATCGCAGGCCATGGTGTAAAGCATCACATCAAGATTGTGCGCTAGCGCATACTCATCCAGCAGCATAGCCATCTGTGTGGGATCAAAGGATATTTTCCATAGGCCGCCCCAGGCATTTCTTTCCTCAAGCTTCTCGCGAAACTCCTTATTCAAGCCTTCATGAAAACGGTTATCGAAAAGAGGGCACAGCAATCCTAGCGTCCATAGGCCGCCAAGCTTGCCGCCATATTCCACCAAGGTAACACGCGCTCCGCTTCTCGCCGCCGATATCGCCGCGCCCACTCCGGCCGGACCAGCTCCGATCACTAGGACATCACATTTATTTCTTACCGGAACATCAGTTTCTCTACGAATAGTCTGCATTTAAATCCTCACAGTTGTTATGGAATAGATTATAGGATGGCAAGCATGATTTGACAATGCATCAATACGCTATATGATTATACTATCATGCTGAAAAATACTATTTTATACAATAATGTCAGAAATTTGAGCCGTCTGTTCCAGCAGGCAATAGACGATTTTGAGCGGCGCAATCACGTATCGGTAACGATTCACGACCTGCATGGAATATTCTATTCGCCCGATGGCACACCGCTATTGCCTAAACGTCAGTCACATCAGCATCATTTCTGCCAGAACGGTAGAAAAAACTCTCCGAAATACGAACGCGCCTGCATAAGCGACTGCGCAGTTGACGCAGAAACATTCGCGCATCAGCATCTGGAATCTTTTATCCATAACTGCTGGAAAGGTGTACAGGAAATCATCGTTCCAGTCAAGAATCGGGAGCAGATTCAGCTCTTGCTATATGTCGGACCCTTTCGTGGCCCACAAACGCCGCCGGAGAAATTTATCGAAGCATGGAAGGAACTGCCGGAAGGAAATGAAACGGATTACACTCGTATAAGTAACGAAATGCTTCTGCTCGGACAAGGTATCTTCGCCATGGTTGAGGACCAGCGCATCGGCGGCAAAGTGCCGCGGACACGGCGTGAACTCATCCGTGAATTCATCCACCGTCATGCTCACGAAGCTGTCACGCTCACGGAGCTGGGTAAAGTGCTAAATCTCTCCCCTTCACGTGCAAGCCATTTGTGCAAACATGTTTTTGGACTGTCATTCCAGTACCTATTGCTCAAGGAACGAATGAGCCGCGCCAGAAATTTGCTGCTCAACTCAGATCAGCCATTGAAATACATCGCCACTCAGGTGGGTTTTTCCAATGTGTTCTACTTCTACCGCATGTTCCGCAAATTCTACGGTATGCCGCCAGGCGAATACCGTATTTGCCTACAGCAGGAAAACAGGAACTGCTGATGTTCAATCGCCGGAAGGTGCCACTAAATATTCTGGATAAAGCACTGATTTACAGGGGCAGAGTGCAGGGGAACATGTGCGTCGTGAAAAGGTGCGATAATCCAGTGAGTGTAAGTCCCGGGCGCATCTTGAAAAAGGAAATACCTGAGGTATATTCTTTTCAGAAAAGTGGCGCTAATTGCATTGGCGACGATAAAAACAGAGGAATGTGGGAAATGAGCACTTGGCGGTGCAGAATCAGCTTATTATTCCAGAGAGTCCGCCGCTCGCAATCCTTGAACTCAGGACTACCACCAGTAACAGAAACCCCAGCGTTTTTAGTTTCGTCCGCCCTGAACGGCGTCGTTCAGGAATATCATCACGGAGTCCCGGGGAGAGTTCCATCGCAAATGGGACAATTCCGGCGGCAAGGAGTATCAACGACGGGACACGGCACAGCGCATCTTCCATAAAGAAGATCCACCGCAGTGTTACAGCGCATATTCCAAGGTATCCATGAAGCGCAAGCCCAGCCTGAAGGGTTGGCGCCAGCATGAACATATTGCTGATGGAGTCGCGGAGTCCTTCGAGCAGCCGTGTTCCGATAAGAACCATGAACGCCGCAAATACTGCAAGCGGTATCATCCTGCCCCGGCTGAGCCATCAGGATATTCCACGCCGCACCGATGGGAATCCCGGGATGCTTCACTATCTGCCCTGAAACCTTTTCGATAAAAGATGTCATGCGCTTTTCTTCAGCCTTTTTATATTCAGACAGCGCGTGGATTTTGTCTGACAACAACAAATGACGGATGGCGAACGCCGTATTCCGCCCTTAAATTCGATGGCGCCAACGGCTTCAAGTTCCGCGACTGGTGATTTGCAATTTCCCCATTTTCGGCAAAACAAAAAAATCTTTGAAAAAAGTTTTTTGAGGCTGAATAGATGCTACACGGAATGCTAACTGTTTTGGGATTGTCTAGGATTATTTAGCTTGAAATTTTGAGGCTAAAAGCGCTAATAAAATGGCGGAGCATCTTGTATAAAAAACGAAACTATCTCTGTGCTTGAAATACTTGATAATCAATGACTTATGAATGTGGAAATTTCTTGGTAAAAATTTCACCCCCCATTTTCAAAATAGACGGGTTCGAGTCTCGAATGCACTCCATCTATATCAAATTGCGAAACTCTCTCCATGACCCACCTCTTGAAAAATGAGTTCAAAAGTTGCGATTTTCGACATCTTTTGCAGCCTTTAAAAGATGGCAATATTTTTAAAAAGCTTTCCATTTTTTCCAGGGTCTTCCGGTTTTCTCTGTTTCTCCAGAAGAGGTCGCGAGTTCGACTCTCG
>MHBG01000088.1 GCA_001804785.1 Lentisphaerae bacterium GWF2_45_14 | reverse complement strand
TGTTGGAGTTTTACGACCTAATATGCTATCAACCAATCAAAGTAAACATGAAATGCGCAATGATCTCATAGGTGTAGGTGAACATGCGCGCCTCTCCTCCGGAGATTTTTATGGCGCATTTTTAAGAATGAAGCTGGCGCTTCATAAAGGCAAATGCTAATATAACAAGGTAGCGATATGAATTTACCATTTACACAAAAAAATTTACATACTCAATAGAATATCATTCCTTTTTCAGATGCGGGGTCATAAAGAGAAAACCATTTTACGCTGTTGCTTATATGCCATCCGCCGTCATCCTTGAATTTTCCTTCTTTTATCTGTTCGTCCGGTAGTATTGCCAGCCATTCTTTAGTTGCGACATTGCAGCAATATAAAAACAGGCAGAGACAGTATACTTTTTGATTCTCAACAGCTTCAAAACTTGCCTCTTCACCAGAATTCGTGGGTGAACTCCGGCTCGGGTAGTTCTCCAAGTTGATGATATAAAGCAATTTGTATCACGTCGAACGAGCGAAAGATTTTTCTTGCCGCATTTATACAAAACGGCTTGACAAAAATTCCGCTTATAACTATAATAGTATCATATTGAAATATATAGAGTATCATAATGTGAGATTTCATGAAAGTGCTTAAAAAAGTTTATGCTATTTTGGAACTTGTCGCATGTTCTCCGCTCAGTGCCGGAGAAATAGAAAAGCAGCTTGATCTGCCCCGTCCGACATGTGCCAGGCTCCTGAAGGAACTGACAGACGCCGGTTATCTCAAAAAAACATCTGATAATAAGAAATATACCCCCGGCCCGATGGGATATCAGGTTTTTACACTTAATTCATGTTATCTGCCTATAAGAGAGATATCGTCAGAGCCTGTCAAAAAGCTTGCCGAATACGCAAACGGGAATGCGATGACCGCCATTCTCGAAGGAACATATAAGTATGTCCTTTTCATGCACAATGCTTCAAGTTCAATACAAAGTTTCATTGGACTGCGTCATGATGATATATATCTTACAAATACAGGAAGGGTCTCCCTGGCCTTTGCATCAAAGCAGGAAAAGGAAAAAACAATCAAAAGAATAGGGATGCCGGGAAAAGTCTGGAATAACATCACAGATATTAAAGCTCTGGAACTGGAATTAGGCAAAATAAGAGAGAAAAAAGTCAATGAGCTTATTCTGCAGGACGAATATTTGACACTTGCGGCTTCTGTTCATATTCAGGGAAAAACTGTCGCAATCGGACTCGTTTATGAGAATATCCCTGATCCTGAAAGGATTGAAGACCTGAAATGCAAAATGATAGAAACCGTCAGTGAAATAAGAGAACTCTCAAAAGAAAAATTCATTCTTCCGTAATAAGCCGTTAATCATAAGGAGCTGGCGCGAATGAATCTTAAAGTATCAGAAAAAGCTGTTATCAAGTCTTGTGTTTCAAGAGTAAAGAACTTTACATTGTATGCAAAAAAATTAGAATAAGAAATCATAAGTTCATGATAACCCGTACAAGGAGATTATAATGGATTCCAAAAATGAAATAAAACCTCTTGCATTTTCCTATCGATCATTCTGGCCTGAATTTGAAGCGATGAAAGAATTCAAAAATGCCGGTGTGAACACTGTCTGCGTCTTTGCCGCCAGTACCGATAATTCGTTGGGCAAGCCCTATTCGGCATATCCGCCAATCTGGCGCTGGTTCGGCAAATATGATTTTGAATCCCTTGACAGGCAATACGATGATGTGCTCGCGGTAAACAAGAATGCAGAATTTATCTGTATGATTGATCTCAATACCCCCATCTGGTTGCAGCGGCAGTTGTCTCTTAAAGGCCAAAGCGCAGAATGTGAGAGTTTTACTATGTTGAGCAACGCTTGCGCCAATCCGGATTGGAAGAAGCTCACAAGCGAGTATTTGGAAGCATTGATAGAACATTTGGAGACACGTTACGGTAACCGAATAAAAGCCTATTTGCTTGCTGGCGGTCAGACCGATGAGTGGATGGATTACAGTCGAGGTATCGCGGGGCGCAACAAAAGCTTGGCATGGAAGGAATGGCTCAAGTCGCATGGAAAGCAAGAGGTGCCAGTTCCAAGTCTGGAGCGCATTGACCAAGCCGCATTTGAAAATCTGATCCGCAATCCTGAGACGGAGCAGGATGTCATTGATTATGCACAGTTTACAGGAGATCTTATTGCAGAGACTATACTCGGATTCGCTGCGCAGATACGTGCCATTATACCTGCCCGACGGAAGATAGGAGCTTTTTTCGGGTATATTCTGGAGTTGACCGATTTACGTCTGGTCTGGAGCGGACACCTCGAATATGAACGAGTTTTCTCCTCCCCGGATATAGACTTTTTACTCAGTCCCGGTACTTACGGCGATCGGCCGATGGGCGGCGGCAGTGGATTCATGGTGCCGAACGGCACACGCATACGGCATGGAAAAGGATTCCTTCATGAAATCGACCATCGTACTCCGACGTACAATTACAAGCTTGATGAATTTGTCTCAATCGGATGGATGGTGCCATGGAAGGATCAGGCTGAGGCCGATGCCGGACTGAAGCGCGAATTCGCACTGGCAATCATTAATCAGGCTTCACTTTGGTGCTTTGACATGTGGGGCGGAGTATTCAAGACGCGTGAGACTATGAATCTAGTAGAACAGAGTAAAAAACTTTGGGATAAGTATGCGGCAATGCCGCTGAAAAGCCGCGCAGAGGTGGCGCTTGTGGTCGACCCGCAGAGTACGCGATATCTGAACGACCTGCACCCCTGGATATCCCGGATCTATCATGATACGCGGAATAAGTTGAACCGATTGGGTGCGCCGTTCGAAATCTTATCGTTCAACGATCTGTCCGAGATTGATTTGACCCCATACAGACTCCTTGTTTTTCCCGGGCTTTTTGTTATTACGCCTGATAAGATGGCGCTGCTCGATAAATATGTATTCAATTCTGAGCGGACAGTACTCTTTGTATATGCGCCCGGTATTTGTGACGGCAGAGATATGGACGTGGCTCGTATAAAAAATTTGACTGGCACAGCGTTCAGGACGCCCGGCATCAATACGGTACGGATGGACGGATGGAATGCTGTCTATGCGCCGGATTACGATGAAGTCACGCCGGAGAATCTGAAGAAGAGTGCCGAGAACGCAGGGGTTAGTATTTATTGTAAGGATGCTGTTCCGGTGTTTGCGAACGAGCGTCTCATGGCGATTCACATGTCTCAAGGAGGTAAAAAAACAATTACACTGCCTTGTGATTGCAATGAGGTCAAGGAACTCTACACCGGGCAGCTTATTCCTGTTACTGACAGATGTTTTATATATGAATTCAAGTCTCCGGACACAGCTCTCTTTGAATGTGTATCCAGAGAAGGCACAGGGAGCTAGACGAATGAAAAGTTTCGTCCATACCAATTCTCCAATTCGGGTATGTAGCCTGACCGCCGGCAGCAGCGGCTCATGGTCGCCTGTGTGTCGAAGGGGTGTCATGGAGTACAATGAGGCGGCCAGCGATGAATGCGTCCAACGCTCAACAACATCCTGAAAGTTGGGTCGGAACATTGTGAAGCATACTATATCGCAAGCCAAAGTGGAATCATGGAAATGCAGCCGGTAGTCCCCGCGAAAGCGGAAAGCGGAAACGCAAAACCGACTGAAATGGAAAAGAAGGGATTTGATGAAATGAACAACTATCCATCCGGAGATAAACGAATGGTCTGCGAAAAAAGACAGAGGGAAAGCCGTGTGAGGGAAAAGCTCATGCACGGATTGGTCGACGAGGCGAGATTGATAAGTCGTAAGTCATTGCGGCTTAGGGGTTTTACTTTAATCGAACTGCTCGTTGTAATTGCCATTGTTGCGATTCTGGCAGCCATGCTCTTGCCCACGCTCAGGACGGCAAAAGAAAAGGGAAGGTCCATTTCATGTCTCGGAAATGAACGTCAACAGGGATTTGCCTGGCACTCATATCTAGGTGACAACAGCGGCTGGTTCCCTTACTTCTGGAATTGGCCTGCTCCGCCCAATGTTTTCTGGTATTCATCGTTCAGCTCATACGAAGGCGACAAAAAGGGGGAAATATGGAAGTGCCCGTCGCACGACTATCCCAACTGGTACAAGAATTATTCCACACTTTCTTATGGTTATAATTTCGGATGCTATGTCAGAGACACCGATGATCCTCGCCGGAGCGGAACAATAAATATCGCAAATCTTAAAGAACCATCACGGGACATCCTCATGTGCGACAGCAAAAGGGAAAGCGACAACTGGAGCTGTGTAGTCGAACCGCCCGGACATACAACCAATTATCTAAGCACAAGGCACCTCAACGGCATGAATCTGCTTTGGACGGACGGACACGCAAGCTGGGCGTCATATAGGGAAATGCTCGAATGCAATCCCGGCACATGGAATAATCCGCCGCCGAGCTGGTACGGGCCTCAGCCGTGGTTCAGAGATCCTGCATACACATATAACTATTAAACTCTTAATAACGAAAACAGGAGACACTTATGAGTGTTAACGTCAGGAATCTTTTTATGCGTTTGTCTATGGCGGCAAGCCTTTTTTGCGGAGGGATTTTGTCCAATGCCGACGAGAAAAACCAGACCGGCGTATTCTTCTCAGATTTTTCCAGCGAAAACATTGCTATCCCCGATTTTAAATTCGACAAGAAAAAGTGGCGTGTGAATGACGGAAAATTCGAGAGTATTGACGGGGCCGGCGGAACTGCACACTTCGGCTTCGGAGAACAGAACTGGCAGGATTACGATGTTGAGTTCCAGATAAAACGAATCGCGATCGCTCCCGACGCGAAAGACCAGCATTTCAGCATATTCGTCCGTTCCAGCAAAAACGAGATGGCGAACAGCCTGCGCTTCTATTGCCGCGGAGAAGGCCTCCATTTTATTGAGACTCTTGCAGGTAAAGAAGGCAGGAACAGTCTGGCAGGACGCATTCCAAAAGCAATGCCTCTCGGAGCGGATGCGCCATGGACCTCTTTCCGGATTTCGGTACAGGGACAAAACGCGAAAGCTTATGTCGACAATCAATTGCTCGGAGAAGTCCCCGATATTCTTCTCCAATGCGGAAGCGTAGTCATTTTTACGTACAATATAGATATCCAGATAAAGGAACTGAAAGTAACCGTCAACAAGCTGGCTTCGAAAATCCAGACCGTCAATCAATCGCGCAACATTCTGAGGAACAGCAGTTTCGAACAGTGCACCCTCGACAAACTTCCCGACTACTGGGGCTGTATCCACTGGGGAATCAGCGCACCCTATTGGGTCATACATTATTCCGAATGGGTGAAATGTTACGGTGTCGACAACACCGTCGCGTTTGACGGCAAGCAAAGCATGAGGATTGAAAATCCTTTTGATAAAGCTGACCACTCCGGGCTCACCCTGCGTTCATGCTGCATGGGAACCAAGGCAAAGAAAAAATATACCCTTTCGGCGTATATGAAGAGCCAGCCGGAAGGAATGGAAGTGAGCTTCAACAAGAAAAAATTGAAGCTCACCGGCGAATGGAAAAGATACACCACCGAATTCGTCAATACCGGCGCAAGCTCATATGCCGACATGATGGATGTCTTTCCATTGGGCAAAGGAACTTTCTGGATCGATGCCATCCAGATGGAAGAAGGCACCGAACTCAGCGACTATGCCCGCGGAATGTTTGAAAACAAGGCGCTCATGACCCAGGAAGGAAATCAGGAAAAGGTCATCAGCGAAGTACCCGTACTCGAACCTCTTAAAATAAACGAAGATATTACCTTGAATGGGCGGCTCGACAATCCGATATGGGAAAAAGCACCGACAGTCACCCTGGGCACCGTCAACGGAGCTCCGACCACGCAGAAGACGGAAGCAAAAATATGCTACAGCCCGAGCGGCATATATATCGGTATCAAATGCATGGACGAAAAGGCGGGCTCCGCCAAAAGCAAATATCTGAAACGCGACGATTTCGTCTGGAACGATCCATCCATAGAATTGTTCCTGGACCCGAACCTTACCCGCAACTACTACTACCATCTGGCGTTTAACCAGAAGGGAACACAGTACGATTCCATGTGCGGCGACGTCTCATGGAACGGACAGTGGAAAGTCGCCACATCTACCGCCCCCGATGGAAAATCATGGACCGCCGAACTCTTCCTTCCTTTCGGTGAACTGGGAATAAACCGGGGCACCGGCGATCTGTGGGGACTCAACATATGCCGATATGACGCAGCTAATAAGGAAGCCTGTTGCTGGTCGCCGACTTACGGCGGATACCATACTCCCGAACGCTTCGGACAGATCAAGATAGACCGCGAACTCTTTGGAAGCTACTGCTTCGACTCCGACGCGCCCGCCCTCAACATGGCTTCGGGTAACGATTATGCCCTGTCCATGAAAATATCCAATAACTCGGAAAAGGCCGGGGACTTCGTTCTGCACGCGGCTCTTACCGACAAAGCGGGAAACGATATCGGACGTTTCGAAAAAACAATAAATGCCAAAAACGGCGAGACCATTCCAGTCGAATTTCCAGTGCAAAGCCAGATATCTTCCGGAGAAAAATATCTGCTCTCGATGAATCTCCTTTCAAAGGACGGAAAGACTCTCTGCTATTCAAAAAATGCAACAGTCGCAACCCCTCCCCTGCTTGGAATGATCCCGAAATTCGATATTTACACCAGCGAGTCTGAAATACCGGTAAGGCTTCAAGTCGGGCTCGGCGACAAATCCATAGGTTCCGCAAAAGTCGAACTTACAGTGCACGGACAAGGCGGTAAAAAGTTCATGGAAAGCGAAGTGCGCAATCTTTCCAGAACAACGGACGCCAGCCTCCAGCTCAAGGAACTTCCGTCCGGCAATTACCAGTTGACGGCGTTCCTGATAGACGATAACGGCAAACTCCTTGCGGCAACACAGAAACCATTCAGGAAACTTCCTTCAAAACCGCATGAAGTCAAGATAGACCACTTTGAAAGGATAACACTGGTCGACGGCAAGCCGTTTATGCCGCTGGGATTTGCCTGGGAAGGGCCTTTGACTGAAGAGATATTCGAATATCTTGCAAAGAACGGATGCAACGCTGTTTCGGTATTCCCGAATACGATAAAGGACATGAAGGGCATGCTTGCAGCAATGGACAATGCCCAGAAGTTCGGTATTAAATTCAAGATTTCCTTCAATGCGAAAGATAAGGCCGAATCGGAAAAATGGATAAATGCAGGGAAAGATCATCCGGCTCTGCTGGGATGGGATATCTTCGATGAACAGTTCACCGGCGCATGGGGCAAAAACAACTACGCCCTGATTAAGCAGCGCTGTGAGGAATTGAAGGAACTCGATCCCTATCATCCGGTTTTAATCAATGAAAACCAGTACGGTCTGAGTTATCTGAAGACCATGAATCTGGACTTCCCGGGAGATATCGTTTCAATAGACTATTACGCGTGGACGCCCTCCGGAAACTTCCAGGTGACATCCGACTATATGCGGATAATGGAAGCAATGGGAAAAGCCGACGGCAGGCCGTCCTGGATATATCTATTGGGCGCGGGCTATGCTTTCTGGGCCAGCAGGGATTATACGCCAGCCGAACATGATTTCTCGGCCTACACGAGCATTATCAATGGCGGCAGCGGAATATTCTATTTTGCCTCGCACCCGAAGAGCGAATCCAGCTGGAACCGCATCAAACGCATTTTAAAAGAACTCAACGAACTGACTCCGGTCATCGCGTCAGTTGAAGATGCTCCGAAAGTCCAGTGCTCCGCGCCGTCGATACAGACACTCGTAAAGAAGCTGGACGGAATGACTTACGTGATCACAGTGAACAGTTCAAAAGACCCGGTCGATGCCCGCTTCGCGATTCCGGGCCTCAAGGCATCGGAAGTGAAAGTCATGTTCGAAGACCGCGAGCTGAAAACATCTGCGGAAACCTTCGAAGACAAGTTTGAAGGCTTCCAGCGCCATGTATATGTTATCAAGGAATAAATATACTAAATGTCTCATTTGGTGGAGTTGCACATGCGGGCGACCCAATCCGGTTCGGCTTGTCCCTGGAACTCCTGAATCGACCGCGCCCGTTAGGAGTAGAACTCCTTTTTTCAACATATTTATCCGTTTCATAAAACCTGTTTCCCTGGTTTTCTTGTTCATTTCTTTTGATACCATCTCCATTCAGGACGTGTTTCATCGATTCCAGCGCCGAAAACCGGAGGCTGGTCCGTCTGAATATACCAGCGAAGAAGCCTTGTTTCCAAGTCATGCTGAATATGGGAGTATGCCGGATCATTGTAACGATTATCAAGTTCAGCGGGGTCTTTATTCAAATCATAGAGCTGTCCCCATGAAGTATTTCCCTTCCAGCAGACAGAGAGTTTATGATTCTTTGTCCTGACTGTTTTCACGAAAGGAGTTTCAAAAAACACAGCGTCATTGGCGCTCCACGGAAGCCCGCACTGGAAAGTGTTGCCGCGCACTGCATCCGCGAAACTGTGTCCCTGAACAGTTCTGGGGATATCAACTTCACAAAGATCTAGGAGTGTAGGCATAACATCAACCATTTCCATCAACTCATGAATCTGCTCTTTGCATGTCTTTCCCTTCCAGTAGAATATCATCGGTATACGGTAAAGAACGTCAAATGTGGAGAGGTTCTTTCCAAACTGTCCGTACTCACCGCAGAAATCGCCGTGATCAGCGGTAAATACTATAATCGTATTATTAAGCTCGCCTATCTCTTCGAGTTTGCTTATTATCCGTCCGATCTGGTCGTCAATCATGGATATAAGAGAAAAATAACTTGCCATTGCCTGACGCAGCTTATCTTCTCCTGTACAGAAAACATTCCACATATTTTCGCATCCCGGACGTTTCACGTCGGGTTTATTGTACCACCTTTCATCATATGGCGGAAGCACTATTTCGTCCGGATTATATGGAAACGGATTGTCTTTGGGCGCACACGTAGGAGGGTGCGGTCTTTCAAAGGTAGACCAGAGCATAAAAGGTTTTTCCTTATCAATCGAATCCAAATATTTTATTGTCTCATTGCCTGTCCATGCTTCAACACTATGTTCATACGGAATTTCAGAAACATAATCATAATATTCCCTTATGACTTTCATGTCCTTCCAACCGTTATTGTACCACTCGCCTTTAAATCCGTGACTATTCAGGTAATCGACATAATCATTGTTCTCGCCCTCGTTTTCTCCGGCGCAAATCCTAGCATAGTCAAATCCCATGTCCTTACAATGCCCGGAATGTGTTTTTCCTATCGCCGCGGTCTGGTAGCCTTGTTCATTTTTCAAAACCTTAGGCAATGTTGTAAGACCGCTGACATCAGCGCTGGAGTTGTTTCCTTGAATCCCGTGTGTATGCAGATATTGTCCGGTGAACAGTGAAACTCTGGAAGGCATACATATCGCCGACTGGGAATATGCCCTCTGAAAATCTATTCCATCTTCAGCCATCTTGTCTATGTTCGGGGTTTTTACCATTGGATGTTGGTGGCATCCAAGGCATTCGTAACGGTGCTGATCCGTCATAAAAATCAGCAAATTGGGCTTCTTCATTTTAGATACTCCTGCTATTTTTTGAGAAATTCTTCGTCATATAAGTCGTTAGCGTATTTGCTATTAAGATGCTCAACATGACCATCAAAAAACAAACTATTAAAGCCTCCGCGATGGACGAAGTTAACATTATTGTTTACCACATTACTCATGTGATATATGTGATAAGTGAAATTATCAGAAAGCATAATCTTTTTACTCTCCTTCCCTCGCGCATACGAAAGTTTTATATAATAACTTCCTCCCGAAATATGCCAGTTAAGAGCATAAGAACGCCAGTATTCAGGAGAAGCAAAAACGCCTTGTCCTTTGCCAAGAGGACATATATCTAATTCAGGAACGGGTCGCGATGTAGCTCCTGTTTCTACCATTCTCACAGGATCAGGCTTGGCATAATTACCTTTTACAAGTATTCCAAACCAAGTGCCTTGCCCTGTCACGAAAAGAGGAGGTAGCCATGCTTCATAATCATTCGCATACATATTCATCATATGCCCGAGTTGCTTCAAGTTATTGACACATACAAGGTCTTTTGTACGTGTCCTGGCATTCTTCAAAGCCGGAAGCAACATAGCCGCGAGAATCGCTATAATTGCAATTACCATTAGGAGCTCAAGCAATGTAAACACCCTACTTCTAAGCACTTTGCCAAAGTACGCCTCTAGAAAATTTTTCATTTAGGACTTCCGGTTTTAAATATCAAAGCTTCATAACTCCACGGATTGATCGGAATCTCAAGGACATTGCCTTTCAGTTCATACTTATTTCCATGCAATGAATCAACAAAAGATAATGCATCTTTTTCAATCCCCAACTCTTTCATATTAAAAGTTATTTTAGGGTTAGATTTCTTATCGCTGTGATTTAATACCACAGCCATCAGCTTTCCCGGCCTCCGATATAACGACACTACTAAATCTTCCGGCGCGTTTTCTACTTTCACATATTTTTTATTATTCCAATATGGCAGGAATTCCAGTTTCTCATCCCAACCAAACAAATCCTGGAACTTCCACATTTCTCTGTATGGGGCATTCAAGGAAAAAGCAGGCCATACCTTTGCGTCGTGACACATTACAAGGCCACAAAGATGCTCTACCTCCGGCCTCTTCTGCTCGGAAAACCAAATATCCTTTTCGTTCATTCGCGCCCGGGCAAACTGAGGAAGCAAAAAGTTTATAATTCCAGTATGCGGGCTCATTAAAGCACGGAAATGATCCAAAGAAATCCAGTGATAATTACCATGTTTTCCCACCTCTACAACAAAATTCTCACCTATCGCAGCCGCATCAGCACCGCTTAAAACATAAAGAGGCCTGTTAGCGTGTCCAACGAGCATGGTTTCTTTATTTTCAGTATTACTCTGTTCAAGTAAGGTTCTCGCACGCCTGTAGAATTCACGAGTGGCAAGATAAGGATACGTCTTGCACATCTTGCCGTCATCGTCTGTATAACCGCAACCGTGATAATGATTGCAACAAGCTATAGGTCCTGTACAGTCAATATATATTCCTCTGAATCCCGTTTCATCCAACGCAGATTTCAAACGGTAAAAGAAATAGTCGGAATATGTTGAATTAGGACATACCATGACACTTTTCGATGTATTTTCCTTCTCTCCTTGGGCAACTCTTTGAGAAGGTTCGATGTGCCAATCCTCTTCAAAATATTTATATTCTTCAATGAATGGGCTCATTCTGGTAAGGCTGAAATAAGGAACTGGGGTAATTCCGGAATCAATACATTTTTTATATAGTTTGCGCAGATCATCATAAGGGGGAGTAAGATTATTCCAAAAACGTTCCTGCTTTTCTTTCTTAGCATCTCCATGCCATGTCCACCAAAACTGCCAGCGGGCAAGAGGCGGCTGTGCCTCTTTGGAATTATTAAGTTTTCCGACTCTAATATTTCTCCAGTTTATTCTTTCCGGCCTTATCGGAGTAGGTATCAGGCCAAATGCGATTTTGCGTTCTTTATTAATTTTGAAAGGATGGTCTATGATATTTATAATCAGTTCAAACGTATCGCCCTTTTCTTTCCACTGGATACATGAAGACGGCTTCTTCAGAGAATATCCCTCTGGCGACTCCGCAAAGAAAACCAAACCATGCAAATCATTCCTTATAACAAGTATTTGACAGAAAGGCATATCAGAAGGAAGCTTTTTTATATTCCCTGCGTCTCTTAAGTCTTTAAAATATAATTCCGCCGTTTCTTTCTTAAAAGGAATAACAAGCTTCATATTTGATATTTCTGCGCTATTCTCTGCCGGATCCAATTTAATATCATACCATTCCATTCCGTCATATGAAAGGTTTACGGAAGCATTGATCTCCACCCCTTCCATATCCGCATGAAATGATCTTCTCAAGCCTGTTTTTTTAAAGGATTCAATGACGTTTTTTCCTTTTAAAACTTTCCCGTCAATAATCAATTCTACAGAACGTGCCAACGGAGACTCTCCTGCGCTTAAGAGCGTTTCCGGGAAAAGCAAATCTTCCGAATATTTAAACTGCCTGTTCCAAAGCTTAAAGGTATTCCCTTCCCTGGTTAATGGCTCCCACGGTTTCAAAACAATATCATCAAGCCCGTATTTATTGTTTACCCACTCGGGCAGCTCTTTTTTCGTAAAGAACATCCTTTTTGATAAAAGTTCCTTTCCGTTCGCTGAAACATAAGCTTCTATTGAATAATCTCCTTTACCCAGCTCTTTTACCGGTATCTTGAACTCTCCGTATTTCCCTTGGAACGAGTAATCCTTTTTACAGACTTCCTTTCCTGACTTTAAAATTCTAACAATAAACTTCTTGGGAGTTTTATCATCAGCAGACACAACACATTTCATGTTTAGTAAATCAACCAATGGAATAAAGGTAAAAGATATTTCTCCTGCTCTTGAGAAAGAGTATGGTACGGCTAACTCAAATAAATCAGTATTGCTCTCCTCTCTATTAATCTTTATATATATCTTATCAGCTCCTATTGGCAAGTTTTTCTCTATTGACAGACTTCCGGATGAAAACTTCTTTTCCTCCTTTAAAATTCCTTTTTGGTCATGCAGTAAAACATCAATTTTCCCGTCAGCACATACAGAAAAATCTAAAAGTCCAGACTTCAAACTCCCCATCCCGGAAATACGGACACGCGAATTGGAATCTGCAAAACGCAAACTTCCTCCCGGACAGGGAAGAAATGAATGCGAATCAACAAAGAAACTTTCATACGCAATTCCGCACACTTTGCTACGACGTATTATATTGAATTTCCATTCATCTCCAGATTTGGGAATATTTATTGACTTTAGAGGAATAACCAGAGATAAATTCCATTCTTTTAAATTCGCTTCTGAAATAACCTTAACTCCACTATCCCAGGAACTGTTCCCATTTTTTGAATCATAAACACTGTTTCTGTCGTTTACCACAATCCGGTATTCATCTTTAGAATTGGGAGAAAACAGCAACTCAAAAGAGTCGTCTTTCCATACCGGGCCATCCTTTTCTCCCACATCATGGCTGACAGCCCCATAAAGGCCGACACCAACCGAGTCATCAGCTAATTCTTTGGGTACTTTCCATAAGAACTGGAAATAGAGGTTTTCATCATCATAAGAAGTCCATACGGTAGTTGGGAAATCAGATATCTGCCCAGTAAGCCTCTCTATGAGTCCTGTCCATGAAGTGCAGCAATCTTTCGGCGGCATGGCATTCTTTTCTTTTTTTTCACAGAAAGGAACACTTATGAAAGCCTTGCTCGGCTTACTTGTCCCATAGTCATACAATGATTCAATTTCTGATTTAGTAAGAGCTCTATTGAAAACTTTCACTTCATCCAAAGAAGAGAATTGGGGACATCCAATAGTAAAATTATCTTCAAGATTCTTATCAAATGGCATTTTCAAGTCTACAGCCGCTTTCTCTTCTCCATCAATGTAGCATAGAACTTTATCAGCTTGCCATACCAGCACAAAATGAAGCCACTTATCTCGAATATAAAAATCAGTTCCTTCGGGAACAGGTGTCGACCTGACATTTTCATGTCCGTTATTTGCCTCCATCAATGTGTACCAATTATTATTAAAGAGCGTTATTCTTCGTTTATCTTTCCATTCTATGGAGACAAATATACCAGGAGCGTTGAATCCGCTCTTAAGTTTACTCCAATCCCCAGGTTTCATCCAGAAAGAAATTGCCCCTTCAATTCCATTTAGATTTTTTTCAGTTGGATATTTGAGGCTCAACGATTTTTCTTTCGTTGAAATACATTTACCGCATATACCGTTTCCCCACTGTATATCCTTTGGGGACATCTTCAATGTGTCTGTTTTCCCCCGTCCATAGGTAGCGTTAAGAGTCTCTTCAAACGGTTGATAAAAAGATATTTCCGACGTCCCCAGCCCTGTTCTTGGAAAACCTTCCAAAACCGGACTTAATTTTTCCATATTTTCCCCTTGTAAATTCAGAAACAGGATAAAAGACGACACAGTAAAAATGACTTTGAATACCATAATTCTATTCTTCCTTTTTTATCTAAAAGTTTCTTTGTCTATTTGTGGTTGAATTCTGATGCGGTTGATGTCATTGGTGCCAGCAATACGCTGGCCTAATACACGCCCCGCCTGTTTGCCGACTTGATCATACGGATAGTGAATCCACGAAGTTTCGGACGGCCCCCAAAATGCATCTGCTTTCCACCTGGGAATACCTACAACATGAATATCGGAGCCTATTAGAATCTTATTTTCAGAAAGATACTCAATACCGCCTTCAGCAAGAAAATGATGAGTATAGATTATACCGTCTGTTTCGGGGCGTTCTTCGATAAGTTTCTTTGTAGTATTGTAGCCTGTCCATTGCATACAGTCTTTCGCGGAATTTTCCATCACCAGATTTTCTTGTGAATTCCCGGAATTTATCCATGTCAACTCAGCACCTTTGGCGATTTGAAAGTAATCAGTGGGCGGCAGCCTGCAGGGCAGGATTATCCCCGGACGTTCAACGCCTTTTTCGATAAGTATATCCATTCCAAGAGACCCTCCACCAAAATTGTCGATAGCGACAGTGGGAATATTGAGGCATTCACTTCTGGCTATTTCAGAAAGGCACACGGTTTGTACTCCATGCTTCTCACAATAGATAAGCGTTTCCCTGGTACATTCAGCAGAACTCATCCTGAAAAGCAAAACACCTTTTACATCTTTATTTGAATTTATATATTCCTTTATAAATTCAAGCTGTCCATCAAGAGTCGGATACGGGACGACTTCAACCGAAAGGCCAAACTCACATAAGGCATTCTCGGCATGTGAAAGTATTTCAACGTCATAGTTTTGTCCGGCAAGTATTCTTTCCCTCGTATAACTATGAAAAAGCGCAATTCGTCCATTATTCAAAGGGCGGGCGGGCCTTTCCTCGGGCTCTGTTCTGGCAACAAAACAGCCGCTTCCGGGTTTTGCCTCTATAACTCCCAGATTTTTCAGTTCATTAACAACCCGGACCACGGTAGACAGACTTATACTGTATTGGCGCGCGAGGCTCCTTATAGAATCAATCTTGGCTCCGACTCTTTTTTTACCGAGTCTTATTTGTTTTAATTCCGCTTCAATTGTCCGCTGATATTTGTTCATACATCACCAACTGTACGATAACATTGTCAAGTGTATTATAACTGTTATAAAAAAAATGTCAATATATTTTTTTGGAAAAAATCTCAGACCATTATCGCCTGTAGGTAAACATCAACTTGAGGACAAAATAAATAGCTAATATTTATTATAGCTATTTTAGATTTTTCCTGTTTTTCGGGAGATGAAGGGATTTGAGGTATATATCACGCCATTGAATATAGGGAGTCAATTACCTCCGGCTGAAGCCCATATGCGTCAACCTAAGGAGATAAATATTTAATATAAAAGACCTTACGTTTGCAAATGCTTTTTTGTTTTACGTGGGACGTGCTTTTTGCAGCGCGAAAGAATAAAAGTATTTTTATCTTCCGGGCATGACGCATCGCGGTAGAGCAGCGATAAAATATTCGCCAATCGGCTGTTAGCTACGATCCGGTCTATTTCTCCGGAACCGGTATCAAGCCGCATGACATCGAAAATCCCTTCTTCTTAAGCACAGACTACCCCGCCAAGTTCCTTCCAGTCCTCCTCTTTTTAAGAGTTAACTATCTTATTCCTAGTGTATTGCATATATAGTCCTGAATACATTAAACATTGAAAGAATATCCTGACGACATATTTTGTCATACAGCGAGTAGAACCGATAATCCGGTTCCTGCTTGGCTTTGAGGTATAGTTGCCTCTGCAACTCCTGTATCTTTTCTGGCGTTGTTAGGTTCATGCCAATCACCCTTTCATCCCTTGTTGCTTCAGTTCGCATACTGAAATCAGGACTCCTTTCCTCCACTGTTATCACACCGCTTGGACACGCTGATATTCTTCCTTATCATGAGACGTTTTCAATGCCGCTTTTACTTCTGCTCGCTGCTTTTCTGTAAATTCTCGCCTGAGTCTCATCTTCATCTCCATTTTTACCTTGGAGATACTATTATTACTTACCCAAAGAATGCAACTCGGTATGAGCCATTAGATGGCGCCGCCAAAAGTCATTTTGCCGCTACGAGTTCAATAAAATCTAATATCTATTTTGTGTTGACAGCGCTGAGTTCATCTATGATTTCCTTGACCCGCGTGTATTGATCAATTGCGGCAGAGAACATCGGGATTTCGCCATCAATAAGTCAGAACCGTCCTTATCCTTTCAAGATGAAGATATTTTTAGCATTGTTATAAAACATGTTATTTTTCTCTTCGGAGTTCCAGCTTGCTGCTGCTGCTATTTTTTCATATATCTCGACATTTTTTTCTATTTCGTTAAAATGAACATCTGTGCCAAATAATATTTTCTTAGATGCATGGGGAAACCAGAGATATTTTTTCCAATCCTCCATTGAAAGATTTGCCCTCCAGCCGGGTGTAGTTCCGGAAAGATCGGCATAAACGTTTCGGAAAAGTCGTATCAACGTAAGGGCAGTCAGATAATTCTGTACCCCTAGATGGGCGATTATTATTTTCAAGTCCGGAAATCCTTGGGCAACAGCTTCTAAATGGATGCAATCCATATTGAATGATGATATTCCTTCGGATGGACAAGGAACGGGCATGTTGACAATGCCGGTATGGAAGAGGCACGGCATATTCAGTTCCTGTGCCCGATGGTATATCGTAAAGAATGCCTCTGCGTCATACCTCTCTTTGGGTATATGAAATTTAAGTCCGGCAAAACCACGCTCATGAAGTTCAGTTACTTTCTTCTCGGTATCGATCCCCAGTCTAATATATCCAAGTCCAATAAAGCGCTCAGGATATTTATTCACTTGTTTTTCAACGGCATCATCATCTGCGCAGGTTCCATCGTGAGTTCCTTTTACAAACATTCCTTTGAAAAGGGATCCCAGTCCGATAAGTGCCGTTTTTTCAATTTCAAGAGAATCCATTGTTTTGAGCAAATTATCAACATATCCGGATTCTTCAACCAAATGATGATGCATATCTATTTTTTTCATAATATGATCTCCGGTTGCCTTAGTGTGTCCTTATCGGTATAGATTATATAGTCATCATGCCCTCTGAGGAAAGTACACGGATAATCATCCCCTGCTTTCCCCAGAAGCGCGAGGCGGAGAACGGTATTTGCCCAGTCAAGACTTATCCCGTTTCTGCATGCGAGCCGTATTTTTCTTGCGTTAAGAATCTGTTTCATGCCTAAAGTATAGGCTTTTCTAGGAAAGTTTTCAAGATTACCTCCGACTTTAGATCTTACGGCATTTATCGTAACAGTATAATCATTAAGGTACACCATTCTCGGTCCTGCTTTTGAGACATCAGGTTCCGGCTCGTTGAAAGCAAGGTGTCCGTGAATGCCAATCCCGCCGAAACATATATCAATCCCGCCGACTTCTTCGATTTTTTTTGCCAGCATGTTAATGTTTTTTTCATTCGGGAAAAAAAGCTGCTCTTCCTGAATTGCCAAATTGCTGTCTACTTTATCCAACCATAGTTTTCTCATTTCACCTTGAAAACTCAGCGGATGCGAAGGCGGAATGGCAATTCCGGAATTGTCCGCATATTCATCCATATAGAAAAAGTAACAGTTTTTAAGGGTTATTTTTTCTTTATGGATTATATCCAGAAAAAGCGGATATTGCCCTATTGGTCCGACCGGCAGAATAAAACGGGTCTTTTCTCCTTTAGCGTTTTGCTCCTTTATGAATTCGGCCATATCACATGCAAGCCGCGTGTGTATATCGTCGCATGAATCAAATACCTGCATATTAATCCCTGTCCTTTGAGCAATTTCCAGGGAAGATAATTTTTGGAGTTCTCTTATTTCCACCGCTCTATCTGCTGATGCTGACATTGTTTTCTCCTGAAATCAGAAAGTTACAGCTTTTCCGCCGTTTGAGGCTGATTCTTCTGCGGCCAGCCCCACAAGAGTACTCCATCTGGCAACCTCAATATCCGTAAGTGGTTTCTTGCTTTTTCTTATATTCTCCACAAACGCTACATGCTCGAAATAAACGCCGCCGCCATGACTTAGTTTTTCAATGCGGTCTTCATATTTGATATCATACGTTACGCGTGAATTGGTTTTATATTCACGGATATCAATTTTGCGCTTCTGAAAAAATCCTTCCATAATGGACTTGTCACCGATAACACCCATTTCGATATCATATTCACATTCGCAGAACATACAGAGTCCGAGATTCGCGCGGACGCCGTTGGCATATTCTATAATTACCCATCCGTTGTCATAAACATCGGGCTTTACGCCATAGATATCCTTTATAACATCCTGTCCTGCAATGGCTATTACTTTTTGTGGAACAGAATCGGCAAACCATGTCATAAGGTCGAAGTAATGGCAAGTCTTCTCTACGAATGTCCCCCCGCTTGTCTCTTTGAACATTATCCAATTGTTGACTTTCTGCGCGAAGGGTCCCCTGAATTCCTTGCACCAGAGCAATCTGGGAGAGCCCAGTGTCCCGTCGGATATAATTCTTTTCATTCTCTGAAAAAGCGGCAGATATCTGCATTCCAGTCCGACCTGATAAACTTTTTTCGACTTTTTGACAGCCTTCTCAAGCTTTGCCAGATCTTTGAGGCTGGTTGCTGCGGGTTTTTCAGACAACACATGCTTTTCGGCGGCAATAGTGTCAAGCACAATATCAACGTGGGTGCTGTCAGGGGTTGCAATGATAACGGCATCTACTTCATCTAGCTCTAAAAGATCCTTGTAATCGGTGAAATATTTTGTTTTAGGATTGTTATTTGCCGCTTTGAAACTTTCAAGACTTTTCGAATAGTTATCTGCCACCGCAACCAGCTCCACCATATCGCCAATAGCTTTAATGCATCCTAAATGCCCTGTTGCCATTTGACCTGCGCCAATCAATCCGTACTTTATCTTTTTCATTTTACTATTTCTCCTGTGTTGTTTATATTACAGGGTTTCTATTTTTCTTTCAACAGCGATATCGCCGCGAGACATGGCCTCGTCTCTGGCTTCCTTCCAGAAATCGAGAATGTTCTGCGGAATGCCTTCCATTTTCTGAAATTCAGCGCTTATAAACGCATCGGCTATTTCGCAGCCTAGTTCGGCGCTGACAATGCCTTCACCCATGCAAAGGCAATTTGCATCATTTACGACTCGCGCGAGTTTTGCCGTCTGGACAGATTCACAACTGATAGCAGATACGCCCTTAAATTTGTTGGCTGTGATGCTGGCTCCTGTTCCGCTGCCGCAGCAGTTTATAGCAAGCTTCGCCTTGCCCTCATTCAACGCTTTAGCGACACGCTCTCCGATTGAAGGAAATTTCACGAACTTGTCAACGTCATAGCATCCGACATCAATTATTTCATGGCCCTGTTTTTCTAAATGCTTCCTGATCGCCGTTTTCAAAGCGAACCCTTTAACAACAGAACCCATTATAATCTTCATAATTATTTACCTCTTTTTGCCATTTTCATACAGGCGGATATTATATGCTCCAGACCGAAGCCATGTTTTTTGAACAGGTATTCTTCGGTGGCTACTTCTCCGAAGCGGTCAGGTATGCCGAGTCTTTTGACTAGTGTCGGGCAATTTTCGCTTAATACTTCGCAGACCGCTCCACCGAGTCCGCCTATTATATTCTGATTTTCCACAGTTACTACAGCTCGTGTTTTCTTAGCAGAGGCAATGAGTGTTTTCTCGTCAAAGGGTTTAACGGAAGGATAATGCAGGACTTCAACACTTATACCAGCAGCCTCAAGCCTTTCTGCCGCTTTCGGAGTAAACTGTGTCATATATCCGGTCGAAACCAGAGTTACATCAGAGCCTTCTTTCAGCACGACAGCCTTATTGGGATTGAAAACATATGTTTCATCAAAAACTTTGCCTACCTGGGATCTTATCAGCTGCATATAAGTAGGCTGTTTCTCTTTCGCCATATAACGCATAACAGCCTTGAGTTCATAGACATCGCAGGGGCTGTAGACGTGCATGTTCGGCATTGCACGCATAATTGCCAGATCCTGAAAACACATGTGAGTTCCACCATTGGGGCCTTGCGTGATTCCGGGAGCGGTGCCGACTACTTTTACATTGTTATTTGCATAGGCGCAACTGATAGTTACCTGATCGTAAACTCTTCTTGATGCAAAGCAGCTGAAACTTGCGCAGAACGGGATTTTCCCTTCACGGGCAAGTCCGGCGCCAACACCGATCATATTCGCTTCGGAAACCCCGCAATTGACAAAACGCTCTTTGTTTTTATCAATTACTGTCGGGTTTGTTCCGGATGCCTTGCTGAGGTCGGCTTCAACGCAAAGCACATTGTTGTTTTCTTCCATAAGTTCATTAAGGGTTTCAGCGTATACGGCTCTCATTTCTTTATCATGTAATGACATGTGCGGATCTCCTATATTAATATGGCAGGGTTACTTTTTCGCCGTCCAGGGCATTCATATATTTTTCATGCGCTTCTTTGTCCGGCACTTTTATATTATGGCTCCCGGCTGTTCCTTCAATAATTTTGCAGCCTTTTGCTTTTATGGTGTGGGCGATTATCATTGACGGCTTGCCTTTTACTTTTTTCGCTAGATTTATTTTGTCGTAAATATCATCCCAGTCGTGTCCGTCCATCTCGAAAACTTCCCATCCGAAAGCTATCCATTTATCGGTAAGCGGTTCAAGGCTCAGGACTTCGTTGGTTGTTCCGTCTATCTGGAGCTTATTGTAGTCGCAGATGCAGACAAGGTTGTCGAGTTTATTGTGAGATGCAAAAAGGCCCGCTTCCCAAACCTGACCCTCATTACTTTCGCCGTCACCGATAATACAGAAAACGCTATGCTTTTCGTTGTTCATTTTGGCGGCAAGAGCAAGTCCGCAGGCGCAGGAAATACCCTGTCCCAACGATCCGGTGCTCATGTCAACTCCAGGTGTTTGTATCTGATCCATGTGACTTGGCAAGCGTGTCCCGTCAGCATTAAGAGTGGGCAGCCATGTCTTCGGAAAATATCCAAGGTAAGCGAGAGCCGTATATGCTACCGGCCCTGCGTGTCCCTTTGATAAAACGAAGCGATCGCGTTCCGGCATATCCGGATTTTTAGGATCAATATTCATAATTCTGTAGTAAAGAGTTATGATTATTTCCACCAGGGACAGCGCTCCTCCGACATGCCCCGATCCCGAGCGGCAAATAATATCTGTTATGACATGCCTGAATTCATTTGCCAATTTATTGTAAGCGTCCGTGTTAAATTCATCTTTTGTTTGTATTTGGTTACCCATTTTTTCACCTTTCTATAGTTTTATCTTTTAAAAAATAGTCGAATATCCCATTACCAGTCCTGATGCAAAAAGAACCGCGTATACCAGAATTTTGAAATAATACTCGTTTACCTTGTGATGCAAAAAGTCTCCAAGCAGCATGCCGCCGATAAGGAAGGGCAATGTAAAGCCTATATTTCTAAGAATTTCGCCAGTCCACATCTTGCCTTCTATTGACCATTTTGCCATCATTACTGTATTGAGACTAAACCATAAAAGGCAGAGGGTAACACGGAAAAGGGTTTTATTTGCCAATGCTTTTGATGCATAAATAACGACAAAAGGCCCGCCCGTCCCGAATGCTCCGTGCACTATTCCTCCCAGCAGCAGTATCCCTTTCATCATAGGAGTCTTGCGCGAAACAGCCTGAACATTGCCATTCAACAATTCGGCCTTGCTTCTATATGTTTTTATGAACCCATGAATACCGACAAAAACCATAAACACTGAAAGTATGCCTTTAAGCACGAATTCAGAAAAACAGTCAAAAATCATAATTCCTACCGGGAGTCCGATGCCTACATACAACAAAATAAAGAAAAACTCTTTCCATCTGATATTTCTCCAGGAGCGGATAATGATATATCCTGCGAGAATCCATGCAAGAGCGACGAGAACAGGTACCGCTGTTTTCAAGCCGAGAAGCATGGCCACGAAAGGCAGTGCCAGTACCGTACAGCCGAATCCTGTTATTCCCTCAAGACAATGAGTAATGAGTACAATAAGACCGACTAATATTATTCTTTCCGCTTCATTCATTTTTATGCGCCGAGTTCTCTATAGATATTTTCCAGATCTTCTTTTGTAACTTCCTTGGGATTGTTATTCATCAGGGGATGAAAGCTTTCTTCTATCAGAATATCAATTTGTTCCCTAGGAATTCCGGCTTCCTGAATCGTAGATGGAAGTCCGCCTTTTTTCTTCAAATTCCGGATAGTCTGAATCATCCCTTCAATATTTTCGAAGCCGCAATAATCGGCGAAAACTTCCATCCTTCCACTCATGAATGGAGCGTTAAGCCTTATGGTTTCCTCCATCGTGAATGCACATGCGGAGCCGTGAGGCATATGGAACCTGTTGGAAAGCGGAAAAGAACATGCATGCATAATAGCGTTTTTGGGCATCTGAAATGCCATTCCTGCAGTCAATGACGCATAGGAAAGTTCATTTCGCCCTTTCTTATCGGAAGGATTGTCCAGAACATTTCCCAGATTGGACAGAATCTTTTTTGCAGCTTCCATCGCGAGAATATCGCATATAGGCTGATGGTTTTTTGACCAGTACCCTTCTATTGCATGGCTTAACGCATCAAGGCCCGTCATTGCAGTTACTTTGACTGGCACAGAGTAGGTAAGCTCCGGATCAACAACGGCTTTGACTGGATAGAATGAATCCGAAGCGATCGGCCCTTTTTTATTTTTTTCAACGTCATCAAGCACCGCAAATGGAGTTACTTCCGAACCGGTTCCGGCTGTAGTCGGTGCGGCGATAACCGGCAGGTGTGAAAGCCCAAACTTTTTTCCTTCGGTATGAAATGCCCGGATGCTTTTCTCATCTGTCATTACAAGACACGCCGCAGCTTTCGCGCAGTCGATAGAACTGCCGCCTCCAACAGCTATTACGACCTCTATTTTTTCATCCCTGAGCCTTGCCGCCAGGCTGTCTACATTAACTACTGTAGGATTGGGCTGAACATCCGAAAATACCGAGACATTTTTCAGTCCGGCTACTATTTTTTGTATCGCCGGAAGCTCTGCCAGAACCTTGTCTGTTACAAGCATTTTCCGGCTTCCGAATCCTGAGGCTATTTCTTCCAGATTAGCAGAAACGCCGTTGCCGAATATGATTTCTGTCGGTAATTTAAAGTTCCACATGACTGACCTCGTTGTATTTGTTAAGAATCATTGACATTATTTTATTGTTTTCCGAAAGGAAGATTCCTGCAGCGCCAGCAACTATCATAGCCATTCCGATAATGCACTTTGAGGAAATGATCTCTCCGATAAAAACATATCCTGATATTGCTGATATAAGCGGAACAGCAAGACAAAAGATGCGTATCTTCCAGACCGGAAGTTCTTTCAAGGCTGCATAGTACCCTATAAAGAAAATCAATGAGCAGCATCCGCCAAGAAGCGCAAGCAGCACTGTCGTTATTGAAATGCTTGCGCCGGCAGGTAATCCGTTGGCAGCCAGGAGAATGCCAAACGCAAGCGTATTAAGCATGCAGTTTCCGAGAGCGAGCAGTGTACCGCAGATATTCCGCACATATTTTTTTATGATGAATGCGTTAAGGCTCAAAAGAAAAGTACTGCAAAGAATAAGAAAATCGCCTTTTCCGCTTACACCTATTCCTTTAATATCCGCTCCCGTAACAATAAATACCCCGACAAGCATAAGAGGAATAAACAACAGAGCCGTCTTCCGGATTTTTTCATGGAATACAAG
>MHBG01000087.1 GCA_001804785.1 Lentisphaerae bacterium GWF2_45_14 | reverse complement strand
GCCTTCGTCGCGAATATTTCGCTTGACCCGTCTAGCAAATGCTTCTTCCATTGCATCACCTGATTCGGATGAACGCTGTAAGTCCCCGCGATTTCCGCTATCGTCCGTTCTCCCCTCAACGCCTCCAATGCCACGCGACTCTTGAACTTGCTGTCATACTGCTTTTTCACTTCTCTTGACTCCTTTTTTCTTGTTTTAGTTTAGGAGTCTTTTACACTTATTCAATCTCTCCAACTTTCGGGGCCAGGCGCATTTTGTAAGACTTATTGCACATGTATATTTTTGTAGGACTTATTGCACCCCGCCGCTTTTGTCAGACTAAATGCACTTGGATTCCTGGAGGGGGGTGCGTTTACTTTTTCAATTTTCAAACACGATATAACCGAAATAGACTGGTGTTATTTCCTTGATTTTGCTGATACTGCGGTGCTATAATATGTGATGATTATAGCGAAAGGTGAAAATATGAGCGCTGAGAAAGTGAATCTGTGGAAGGAAAATGCAAAACCGCTTCATTCGAATGATGACTTTTTTCCGTATCTGGAATTTTATCCCGTAAAAACTGCAAAGCCTGTCGGCGCAGTAATGGTTTGTCCCGGCGGCGGATATGCCCACAGGGCTCCGCATGAAGGTGAGACCATCGCTGAGGAATTCAATAAGCAGGGCATCCATGCGTTCGTCCTTCACTACAGGGTCGCGCCGAACCGCAATCCGGCCCCGCTTGATGACGCAAGGCGCGGCATGAGGCTCATAAGGTCTATGGCTTCAAAATTCAATGTAAAGGCCGACAAAATAGCGGTCTGCGGCTTTTCCGCCGGGGGACATCTTGCGGGCAGTCTCGGCATACATTTCGATAAATCCAACTATCCGGCAATAGATTCGATAGATAAGCTTTCCTGCCGACCGGATGCCATGATACTCTGTTACCCGGTCATCAGTTCCGGTGAGTACAGACATGACGGTTCTTTCAAAAACCTGCTCGGAAGCGAACCGGATTCCACATTGATGGAACACTTTTCCCTTGAAAACCATGCAGTATCGGGAGTAACTCCGCCGGCATTTATGTGGCATACATCGGAAGACACCGCAGTTCCAGTGGAAAACAGTCTTCTGCTTGCCTCCGCCCTTAGCCGGAATCATATCCCTTTTGAGCTGCATATCTACGAAAAAGGCCGTCACGGGTTGGGACTTTGTCCTGAAGATTCACATGTGGCCTCATGGTTCAGAACATGCACCGAATGGCTTGTTTCGATGGGCTGGAAAGACTGATTCGACATGATTAACAAAAGAATCCTTATAGCGACTCTGGTGACGGTGGCCCTTTCGCTGTCGGCCGGCGAACGTTATAAGGACGGAACTTACAGAGCAGAGGCGGATGGCTATGAGGACAAGATAATAGTCGATGTCACGGTCAAGGCCGACAAGATAACCAATGTAAAAATAGTAAGCCAGGCAGAGAGCCGCGCCAAAACCTCAATGAAAGCAATCCCTGAAAGGATACTTCAGGTCCAGAAGTCAAAAGTTGACGCTGTGACTGGGGCGACGGTAAGCTCAAAGGCAATCATTAAGGCCGTTGATAAAGCCCTTAAAAAGGCATTAGTCAAGAAAACCGCCGCCGCTCCGTGCAAGGGAAAAAACTGAGGGAACTGCCATCAGCGGCCCCACTTTCCCTTTTCCCAGAGAATCCGCTGAAAGTTTTCGTCATCATCATCGTCATCATCGTCAGAAAAATCAACATCGTCTTCTTCAGCTTCTTCTTCCTCGTCTTCCTCATCAAGTAAATCGTCATCGATATCGGCAAAGTCTTCCTCATCATCCCCCGCGTCGATGTCCGTACCTTCATCTTCGCGGTCATCCAGGATATTGATTGTACTTTCTTCCCACATATCGGGGCTTTCCTCTCCTGGGAATTCTTTTTCCTGGAGCACGTCTTCCTGAATTTTCTTTTTCTTTGGCATTTTGATAACCCTTTCGAAAATTAGAGAGTTCAAAAAAATCACTCTGTAGACTCTAATAGGGAAAATGGTGACTTTTGCAAGGGGGGAAAGTAATTTTTTCCCAAAAAAATTTATAATGCGTAGGCCATTGACTTTATAGGTCTACGCTCCAGCGGTCTCGGGTTTCATGTAAACGGCTGATTTAGACATTGAGAGTTTGTGTTTTATGCAGGAGAGGCTTTCGGAGTGGCCTGTCATGAGTAGACCGCAGGGGCGCAGAAGGCGGAAAAAGTCATCGACAAGCTTTTCTTTGACTGCGTCATCGAAGTAGATCATTACGTTCCGGCAGAAGATAATGTCGAACGGCTCTGTAAGCTCGAAGGGGTGCTCCGAGAGGTTCATTCTTCGGAATGTGACCATCTTCCTGAGCTTGTGCGATACTTCATAGCTTATACCTTTCCCATCGTCGGCCATAGGGGTGAAATATGATTCAAGGAAGCCAGGAGGAATCTTCTTTACACAGCTTTCGCCGTAAATTCCCCTCTGTGCGATGTGGAGTACTTTTGTCGAAATATCTGTAGCGAGGATTCTGACATCGAGTTTTTGGTGCGGCAGATTATGGAGGATTGTCATTGCTATGGTGTAAGGCTCTTCGCCGGATGAGCATGCCGCGCTCCATATCCGGAATCTTCGTTGCCCCTGACTGTACCATTTGTTCATGGCCTTGAGCATCTCTTCGAAATGTGCCGGTTCCCGGAAGAAGTTTGTCACATTTGTGGAAATGACGTTGAGGAAATCGACGATTTCTTCTTCCACATCGCCGCTTTTCAGATGTTCCAGGTATTCGCCGTAACCTTTGAGTCCGGTGGCGCGCAGCCTTTTATTAAGGCGGGTAGCGACGAGGTCCTTTTTCCTTTCGCTGAGAAAAATGCCACTTTTTTCATAAATTATGCGACTTAACTCGTCGAATACAGCCTTTTCCAACTAAGCTCATCCTTATTTCCGGTTTTCAGGAATTATAGGGGTATGGTAGAAATTCCAGTGTATTTTTGCGTGCTGTTTTCGCGAGGCAGCTTCCGATGGTGTGTATGTATCTAAAGCTGTCGGTATTGACGGCGCACAGAAATAAGACGGAGGCGGCCATTCTAAGAAGCATGGTATTGTCCCATTCCATAAATTCGCCAATGCTTGACGCTTCGGCTATTTTCCAACCATTTTTGGGGATCAGTATCTTACCGTCGGGGGCCATCAGCGCGAAATCGCCCATCACTTGGATGATTTTCAGGTTAAGTCCGCGAAGTGCCGCAAGTTCTCTTGTAACCGCGCAAATAAGGGGATCTGCTCCGGTAAATTCCTCAAGGACGATGCCGAGGCAGTAGTGATCCGGCTCCATCTCGTCACGCGAGGCAACCGTAAACCCGACTTTCCGCATGAAGCGGGCGAGCCTCTCGATGTTGTCAGTATGGTATTTTTCGGAACTTTTTATAAAGTCCGTCCAAAGCTTAGAAATCGCGGGTTCGGAATCATTGTCATACCATTGCATATGAAGCTGTACAAAGCCATTGATGAGTTCGGTATTTTTTATCGCCAAGTTGCGGGAGAGGTTTCTTCTCCTGCGCCTTGTTGTAAGGATGGACTGTATCTGGTGTACCCTTTTTCTAATCTTCGGGTTCTCTGTTTCCTGGAGCCCCTGAAGTATCGAGTCTATTTCAGGTTCACGCTTGAGCAACTCGGCAATAACGAGACTGGCCGACTGCTGGTTGTCGTCATCGAGAAGCTTCAAAAGATCTTCGATGTCCTTGTTCATTGTGCCTGCTCCTTTACCGGGAATTCGCCTTTGATGGCGTCCGCGGCGATTTTCTTGGCATCCTCCGGGAAGTCAGAATTGAGCATCCATCTGAGGAAGCCAGGGTTTTCGGAGGCTATAGACCTAAGAAGCGTGCCGGTGTTCTTTCCGAATCCGACTGCGGCTTCCGAGTTTTTCCATTTAAAACGGCCTGTGGAGTCTATCCACGAGAGCTCTTCAGTCGCACCACAGTAGTCATTTATTCCTGCGACATCTCTGGGGAGCTCGGGATATTTTCTGAGCTGGGCCTCAAATACATCTATTGTCGCGTTGACATCGGCCTCCGCGCCGTGTGCGTTCACAAGGTCCTTATCGCAAAAGAACTTGTACGCCGCGGTGAGCGTTCTCGGCATGAGCTTGCAGAAGATAACATAGGGATCGAGGGCTTTTCTGCCTTCAAGCGAAAACTTAAGGCCAGCTCTGTTGAATTCCCTTGAAAGTACGGGGATATCGAACTTGAGGATATTATAGCCGGCCAGATCGCAGCCTTCGAGATAGATATAAAGATTCTTCGAGATTGCCTTGAAGACAGGCTCAGACTCCACATCTTTATCGGTTATTCCATGGATCTTAGAAGATTCTTCAGGGATATGCATTTCAGGATTTATTCTCCTGGTCTTGGTTTCCCTTTCGCCATTGGGAAATATTTTCACCACTGAGATTTCCACAATCCTGTCATTTTGTATATTAGTTCCTGTGGTCTCCAAGTCGAAGAAGACCACCGGTCTTTCCAGTTTCATTTCGAACATATGATATTCCTGACCGCGGGCAGTCCCCGCGTGAGGGGTTAAAAGTCATTCTCTAAGGGCTATTTTACATTGTCGGGCTCTTTTAATCAAGTCTTCATGACAAAATAAGGTTCTTCTGATAGAAAGCGGGAGCCGAATAATCGGGGTGCTTTTGCGGCGAAACAAACAATAGCGGGAGAATCAAAAAGTGGACTATAGCCTCATTTAGAATACCTGCGCTATTCTTCTTTCAGCTGCAGCACTACCCTAAATAGCCTCCGACACCGCAGAGATGAAGCTTCTGACGCGCGCAGTATCCTTGACCCCGGGCGAAATTTCCACGCCGGAACTTACGTCCACCCCGGCAGGGCTAACGGCTCTCAGCGCTTCGGTGACATTTTCGGGAGTGAGTCCCCCCGAGAGAATGACCGGACCTGGAAGTATTTCAACGGCGTGAATCGCCATTTCCCGGTCAACCTGAAGTCCTGTGCCGCCCTTGAGCCCCTCAGAAAAGGCGTCTATGAGAAATTTCTCCGCCGGATAAGACGTGAAACTATCGATTTCCCCGGCCGAGCGCGGCCTCAGCGCCTTCCAGACCCTTACTTCGCGCGAAAGTTTTTCCGCGAACTCGGGCGGCTCGTCCCCGTGGAGCTGGGCGACTTCGAGGCCCCCCCTGACGTAACTCATTATAAAATCGAACGACGCATCCACAAATACTCCGACTTTCAGTATGGCTCTGTCACAACCGGATATAATTTCTCCGACATTTTCATATGTGACGAATCTTTTACTCGGCGGGTAGGCCACGAAACCGACGGCGTTAACCTCCGGCTGCCTAAGAATGTAGCCAAAATCCTCGCGCCTTGTTATCCCGCATATTTTTATAATGAATTCAGTTTCCAATATTTTCCTCTTTAAAACAACTAAATTTGGTCTTGCCGCCACAATTTTACAAACTCATCTCCAAAGAAACAGTCATTGAGAACATCATTCAAAACCATATTTCGCCAGGCGGTATAAAATAAAAAAGCCGGAAGCGACAGCCCCGGCCTTGAAATATCTGAAGGAATTATTCCATCACGATAGCTTCGACGGGACATTCCCCGACGCAGGCTCCGCAATCGACACAGGCATCCGCGTCAACCTGAGCTTTGCCATCTTGCATTGAGATAGCTTCGACGGGACATGAATCAACACACGCGCCGCAGCCGGTACAAGCGTTTTTGTCAACTTTCGCAGGCATTATGAACCCTTTCTGTTAAGTTTTAAGGTGTTTTCGAATGACGACTCAAGAACTTATTTCAGCTTTCCGCAAAATCAAGAAGCCTTGATGTTTTTAATCATTTTTGGATAAGGATTGAGCTCAAATAATCCGCCGTTGCGGATGTCGCCGATTCCATATCAACAGAAGGCGAGTACCCGATGTCCCGTCCCGCCGCCGAAATGTCAAAGTAGTGGGAGTGCGAGAGCTGCCCCGCAAGAAAGCGAGTCATGGGGGGCTCCCCCTTCAGGCGTAAAAGGCGGTATGCCGTTTCCATCAGAGAGCCGATGCGGAAAGCCGCGCCATATGAGATGCTGCGCTTTACCGCCGGAATCCCGCAACGCGCAAACAAGGCATTAAGCCAATCCCATAGCCTGACAGGCGTTCCGTCACTCACAAAATAGACTTTTCCGTTGACGATGTCCCGGCGGTCGGTAAGTGCTTCAGCGGCCTTTATGTGGGCGATAGCGGCGTTGCCTACGTGGGTAAGGTCTACCATATTTGCCCCGTCGCCGATAATCATGAGTTTCCGAGCTGCGGCCTTCTTTACTATTCTCGGAAGCAAGTGCGGATCTCCCGCTCCCCATATCAAGTGGGGGCGGAGCGAGACAGTTCCTGGTCCGTCGGCTGCCGCCGCCATGACCATTTTCTCGGCGGAAGCTTTCGTTGCCGGGTAAAAAGCGAGATATTTTCCGGGAAAGGAGAGCGTCTCGTTGCCGTTTTCGATATTTTCCGACCCTTTATACGCGACGCTCGGCGAGCTTGTATAGATCAGGCGTGAAATATTGTTTGCGCGGGCGGCGTTTATCACGTTGGCGGTGCCAAGCGTGTTTATGTCATAATATTCCTCGTATGGCCCCCAGAAACCGGCTTTTGCCGCGGTATGGAAGATAATGGTCGAGTCAGAACATGCCGTTTTCACTGCCTCGGCATCTCTTATGTCGCCCCTTAACGCTACAACACCAAGCCTTTGAAGGCCCGGCTGCGAGCCGCGTCCGAAGCTTTTTATGTCACCACAGTCAAGGTCGATAAGATTTCTGATTATATTCTGCCCGAGAAAACCGCCTCCGCCGAAGACGATAGCCTTTTCATTTTTCCATTTCATAGAAGCCCCGTTAAAAAATTGCAATCATAAAATACTACTATATACTATTATGCAAATAGTCAAACACAATTCGGAGTAAGGTAAAAATGGGAATGATAGGCGGATGGGAACTTTTGCTGATATTTTTTATTGTCCTCCTTGTTTTCGGAGCCAGACGGCTTCCGGAAATAGCCAAGTCTCTCGGTAAATCCGTGCATGAGTTCAAGAAGGCGAAGGATGATATCCTGAACTATTCCGAAGAAGACGAGAAGCAGAAGGAGAAGGCGAAGGATACCTCTTCCTACGAGAAGAGCACCTCTGAATCCCCGGAAGAAAAAAAATAGTTTTTGTTACTTCGGGGGAACGGAATGGATTCGCGGGAAATTGAAAGAGCTCCTGAACAGGAGGGAGCGGAAGACAGGTCAATGTCGATTATCGACCACCTTGACGAACTCAGAACAAGGCTTATCCGCTGTACGATATGTATTCTCATCCTGAGTGTCGTCGCGTACTTTTTTTCACAGGACATCATCGAGTGGCTTAAACGCGAATTCTGTCCCGAACTTGAAAAAATCGTTTTTACCCGCCCGCTGGAACTCTTTATGATAAGGCTCAAGGCGGCCCTTTACCTTTCGATTCTCGGTGGCTTTCCTTACCTCGCGTTTGAAATATGGCACTTTGTGGCGCCCGGCCTTTTTCCCAAAGAGCGGAAATATGTTTCGGTGTTCGTTGTCATAAGCAGTCTTCTTTTTGCGACAGGAGGCATGTTCGCCCTTTTCTTCATATATCCATCGGTCATAAAGCTTTCTATCGGAATGGCTTCTCCTGATATTGTACCAATGATAACCGTAGAAAGCTTCGTAAATCTCGCGGCGATGCTGGTGCTGGGATTCGGAATAATGTTCCAACTTCCGGTCTTTGTGTTCATTCTCGCGGCCTCGGGACTGGTAAAAATCGAGACGATGTCGAAGGCGCGTCCCTTTGTGATTGTGGCAATATTTATAATTTCTGCGGTGCTTACTCCGCCGGATGTCGTTAGTCAGATAGCAATGGCTTTGCCGAGCCTTGTCCTTTTTGAGATAAGTCTGCTCTTGGCCCGCATCTTCCTCAGAAATAAAAAGTCCGCATAACCCCAAAACACTGTCGAGTCAAAACCGCTCCGGCCGCGGCAACGAACAACGGGAAATTGTGTCGCATATTTGAAATCCGAGATAAACACGATAAATTGAGACAAATTGTCACTAGCTGAGGGTTTTAAGTTATGTCCAAAGAAAGTTTTCTCGACAGGCTCATCGACAAGCTCGATTCCATGGATTCCAATAATATCCAGGCGTATATACTGCGCCTTTCAAGGGAAAAAGGTTTCCTGAGAACAGTTTTCGACGCTATCCATGAAGGAATAATAGTCATAGACCGTACACTCAGAATACGATACCACAACGAGGCCGCAAAGAAGCTTATAGGTCTTCCCGACGACACAAGTAAACTCAGAATATCGCAACTTCTGAGAGATATCGACTGGCGGAAGATGCTTAAGGAAGACGTTGAAGAGTGGTATCGCATATCCCTGAAGGAAGTAGAAGTATTCTATCCGGCACACCGCTTCATCCAGTTTTATATAGTGCCTCACGAAAACGAACACGGCTCTGCCGCAGTTATCCTGAGAGACGTTACCGACCTGCGCCAGCGCACTATGAGCGAGATCGAGTCCGAGAAGCTCCGCGCGATATCACTGCTCGCCGCCGGAGTCGCCCACGAAATAGGTAATCCTTTGAACAGCATATATCTGCATCTCCAACTCCTCCAGCGTCAACTTTCAGGAAAATCCGAGCTCGACCGCGAGGAAGCCGCAAACCTGGTCAAGGTATCAAAAGAGGAAGTGGAACGGCTCGACACCATCATAAATCAGTTTCTCGCAGCGGTCAGGCCCTCTAAACCTTCGATAGCTCCGCTTGATATAAAAGAAGTCATCATCGAATCACTGAACTTCATGAGATACGAAATCGAAAATCGAAAGGTCGAGGTTAAATGCACTTGGCCCGAACTCATCCCCCAAATACCCGGCGATGAGGCGCAGCTCAAACAGGCTTTCTACAATATTCTCAAGAACTCGCTCCAGGCAATGCCGGAGGGCGGCAAAATTGTCATATCGTGCATCTACGACGAGAACCACGTCGAGATATCCTTCGGCGACAACGGCTCTGGCATCAAGAAAGAGGACATGAAAAAGATATTCGAGCCCTATTATACGACAAAAAGCAAGGGCAGCGGACTCGGACTCATGATAATCGAAAGAATAATCCGCGAGCATGGCGCGGAACTCAACATACGCAGCAAGGAAGGCGAAGGCACTATCATAACCGCCAGCTTCCCGCGTCACGGAAAAAGAATGCGAGTGCTCACCGCCGCGCCGGGAGAAAACCTTCTCGACATCAACACGCCTAAAGATACAGGAAACAACAATGAATGAAAACGTTAGAATAGAACTAAGTTCCTGTGCACTCACAGGACCGGACGCACCAAAAATAGCGTCAGCAGCCATCGAACGCGCGAATCAATATGGATTTACTCTCGGCGTTCAGATCCACAATACGGCAGAAAAAGAACTGCTGGACAAAATCAGGACCTTCGATCTTCCGCTTAGCTTTCACGCACCGGTGCTCACCGACTATGTCGCGAACTTCGCGGCAAAAGACAGCACGCTCGCATTTGAAATGCTCGACCAGACCGCCACGCTTATGCGCAAATGCAATGTCGACAAGGCGGTCTTCCACGGTTTTTTCATGACCGACAATCCTATCCCGGCCTTCGGCAGAGGCAAAACGTACGAGGAGTGCGCCCGCGCTGTATGGCGGCCTGAACTTGTTTACGAAAATTCCTGCGTATGCAAAGACTTTTCATGCACACCCGAATTTTCCGAACGCCTCGGCCGCCTGAAACAAAACCTCAGAAACCTGAAAACAAGATACGACGGCCTTGAGTTCATGATAGAGAACGACTGCCCACTTTACGTTTCGGGAATGATGTTTCCCGAAACTTTCCAGGACCTTGAGTTCCCTGTATGTCTCGATATCGGCCACCTATGGGCAAGCTCGTTCGTTTTCCAGAGAGATTTCATTGACTCCGTAAGAATCATAGCCGAAACCTCTTACGTTAAAATGGCGCACCTCCATACTTCACCCTTCACCTCGGCCGTTCCAAAGGAAAAATGGACCGATGGACACAAAAATTTTTCTTCACCCACCCAGATGAACGTAGCGGAAGTAATTAGAATACTCAAACAAAACAACGTAAAACACTTTATATTCGAGTTTAACGAATTCTCCACAAAAGATATCGATATATTCGCAAAAATGTGGGATGGAAAATAATAAATGAACAAAAACCGCAAAGCTTCTATTCTTATCGCCGAGGACGAACGCAATACCCGCGATATCCTTCAACGCTTCCTGCGCACAGATTACGATGTAACACTGGCCGAGGACGGAGAGAGGGCTCTCAATATATTAAAAAAGAACAACTTCGACCTACTTTTAACCGACCTCCGCATGCCAGGGGCAGACGGCATCGATATTCTGCGTGCCGCTTTGAAAAAAAATCCACCCCCAGCCTGCATCGTCGTAACAGCCTATGGCTCAATCGAAAATGCCGTCGAAGCCATGAAAGAGGGCGCCTTCGACTTTATCACGAAACCTCTTAATTTCGATAGACTCGAAATCCTCCTGAACCGCGCCGTCGAGTCGAAACAACTCAAAGAGGAAAATCGCGAACTCAGAAAAAGACTCGACAAAAATTTCGGGGTGGAAAACATCATCGGAAAATCTTCCGCAATGAATGACCTGCTCGAAACCGTAAAACAGGTCGCCCCTTCGCGCTCAACCGTCCTCATCACCGGAGAAAGCGGAACAGGCAAGGAAGTCATCGCGCAAAGCATTCACCAGCTCAGCGCACGCCCCGGCAAATTCATCCCCGTCCACTGCGCCGCACTTCCAGCCAACCTCCTCGAAAGCGAACTCTTCGGACACGAAAAAGGCGCGTTTACAGGCGCCTCCGAACAGAGAAAAGGCCGTTTCGAACTCGCCGACGGCGGAACACTGTTCCTTGACGAGATAGGAGAAATCGATCCGTCCGTTCAGGTGAAACTCCTGCGCGCACTGGAAGCCAGAGCCTTTGAACGAGTCGGCGGCATTGAAACCATTACAACTGATACCCGCCTCATCGCCGCGACAAACAGGAACCTGCGGAAAATGGTTGCCGAAGGCGAATTCCGCGAAGACCTTTACTATCGGCTTGACGTGGTTTCCATACACCTCCCTCCCCTGCGAGAACGACAGGAGGATATTCCTCTTTTTATAAAACATTTTATAGTCCAGTTTTCACAAGAGAATTCAAAGGAAATTCATACTATATCCGAAGCCGCCATTGCCGCCCTCTGCGCCTACGACTGGCCCGGCAATATTCGCGAACTCAGAAACTGCATTGAGCGAATGGTCGTTCTTTCGCGCGAAAATACCCTCGAAATTGAAAACGTCCCTCTCAATATCAGGGAGAAATCAAATCCGGGCATAAGAGAAAAAATGTTTTCCTCCGATACCCTCGAAATAGATAAAAATGAAAAAATACTTATAATCAAAGCTCTTGAAGAATGCGGCGGAAACCGCACGAAGGCAGCCGACAAACTCGGCATCAGTCGCCGCACACTCCACCGAAAACTCAAAACATTCAATATCCCGGCTTAAGAAAAGACAGACACCGCCTTCCCGAATAGATGCAATCAGGTATTGACTTTTCATCTTGCGAATGCAATTTATAGGCTCCGACATCAATTCATGCGCCCGTAGCTCAGCTGGATAGAGCGTCTGCCTCCGGAGCAGAAGGCCGAGGGTTCAAATCCCCCCGGGCGCACCACCCCTTAGCCTCAAAAAAGGATTTTTCTTCCATATTGCGACAAGCTGAAAAAAAGCCTCTTCTGCAGTTTCTTACACGGGATTCATAATTTGAGCTTAGTATTCATCTTGGGCAGATCGAATATTTTTAGATGAAAATATTCTTCATCATGATAGCCATAGGTCTGTCGGATCAGCCATCGTATTTTGTTATTGAATCCCTCCATTGAGGCGTTGGAAAGTCCGTTGTATGTCCAGTATGCAAGAATGCCATTGAGGTGATTTTCGACACATAACGCCATATCGCCGAGTTCCTTAACTTGAGTTTTCCGGGCTATTGAACACCAATTTTTCAAAGCCGCCTCTGCCTGGAACTCGTTGCCTGCCTCTTTATAGATGCTGCGCAGGGCTTCCTTCATCATGCTGGCATCACCGAGATCTTTAAAAACTTTTCGCAGATTATCAAGAAGCTGCCTGGCATCCGGTTCGAGATCCTCGACATTCCGCAGGAAGAGGAATCGCTGATTTTTCAGGAGTTTCTTGTGCTCGTCATCAATTAAAGCCGCGGTCTTGCGTCTGACCTTATCAAGCTTTTCATTCATCATTTTTATCAGATGGAAGTGATCGAAAACTATTCGGGCTTCCGGCAAGTTTTTCTTCGCCCATGAGATGTATGATTTCGACATGTCCATCGCTACGGTTTCGATTTTCGCTCCGGAGTGTTTCAGTCTTGAAGTGAACGATGTCATAGCTTCAAGTCCCTTACCTTTACCAACATACAGAACAGCGCCCGTCTCGAGGTCTCGTACAATTGTTATATATTGCGTCTTGTCCTTCTGGCGACTCACAAAGATTTCATCTATGCCGATGACCTTGACGTCTTTCAGTCTGACATGTGCGTATTTCTTTTTAAGAGCGGATTTTTAGCAGTCTCTGACAAGTCTCCAGTTAAGATCGAAAAACTCGGCTATCGCCTTTATGCTCACGTGTGGACGAAGTTCGACAATACTCCGTTCAAGGCTTGTCGTTATACGTGATTTGGGATTCGGCAGAAAGGTCAGACTTTCTGTCTTTCTACCCTTGCAGTCTTTGTAGTAAATCAGATGGCCTTCAATCTCGAAAAACAGCTTCTTCTTAAGCGTTGGAATTCCTTGAATCAACAGTATATGCGGAGATTGACGCGTAATATTGTATGAACCGCATTCCTCACAGAAAAACTCCTTCCGTTCAATCCGCTGGATAACTTTATCCGCTTCATATCTATAGCTTTTGTGTTGAAATCCTTTTATCCCGTGAGTATGATACATCAGACTGGTCGACATAGTTTTCTCCTATGATAGTTTTCTACTTCGTTCTGAAAAATTTTCACAGCCGTCCCATAGGGAATTGAAAATTTGAAAGGATGACGGATCACAGCTACTCTATTTCGACTAAAAAAAGGAGCAAA
>MHBG01000086.1 GCA_001804785.1 Lentisphaerae bacterium GWF2_45_14 | reverse complement strand
TTCAGCGTCCTTGCTTGCTGTGGGACAGCAGGCGACACGCCGAGGATGCGTGCAGCCCCGGAACAATGCTATTTGCCGGGCTTCGCGCCGGGAACAACTTGACCCAGGAAAAATGAAAAATCGGGAATGGGGTATTTTGAAAATGAAGAACACTGAGCTCAAAACAAATCGAAAATCAGCGAAATTTTAAAATTATGGGATGACAGTGAATAAGATTGCTGATTGACGGGAAACCCTTGCCGGACGGAGAAAAAACAGAACTCTTTGCGGATAAGTATCGCAGGCACAGGCTTCGCGGAGCATCTTCGGAAGGCCATCATTATATCGAGATTATCAAAGAAAACAGGCCATTTTCGCAGGCGCAATACAACAACGTTTATATGTTTGGGGATTTTTCAGTAAATATTAAAAGCAGTAATGATTGTGCATGCCTTACCCGTGAATATTATAGCATGGAACTATACCTGCCATCCCGTGCCGAAGTTCTTTTAAGTCCACGCAATACAAAGCTTAACACGTTCTCCTGGGCGGAACAGGGGCATCCGTTTTATTCCGGGGCCGTGACGTATTGCATGGAAATAGAAATTCCTGAAAAATTTAAAGCTGGAACACTTGTGCTTCCGAAAGTAAAGGCAGTGTGTTCCGTGAACGTTAACGGCATTGAAGTAGGTAAAAATCCGTCCGCCTTATGAATTTGCCTTGCCTGCAATCTCAGGGAAATGTTCGATACAAATGACGGTGTGGAACACTCAGGCTAATATGCTCGAAGAATATCGCGCGCCCAGCGGGATACTTGAAAAACCGCATATAAGGGAAAATGATTTCTGACGAGATTGCTTCGTCCGCCGAAAAACAGGCTGGAATGTCAAAAATAGCCTGAAAAATCCTGGAGCATTTACGTTCAGGGAGACCGCCTGATATTACTCTCAATTTGCCCTACGCCGTGTTTCTTTTTTTTGCCAAACATATACGCATAAGTATTGACAAGGCTTAATTCGCATATTATAATAGCGGTATTAAGTCGGTTGTTTCTAAGCTTTAAAGGCGTATTATGTGCTGGAGAATCTCTGGAATATGCATAAGTTCAGGGCAGACTTTAACTTATAAGGTTATGTAATATGATAAGCGAGACGATTCAGAAATACGAAAAAGTTAAGGATGCCATAAAAAAAAGCATAATAAGCGGAAAATATAAAAATGGAGACCTTATCCCTTCGGAAAATGAACTTGTAAGAGAATTCAAGGTAAGCAAGCAAACAGTATTGAAGGCGCTTGGCGTACTTGTTAATGAGGGGCTTGTATTTCGCAGGCAGGGAAAAGGGACTTTTGTTTCGGAAATCAGCCGTGAAGTGAAAAGACGCATTGCCGTAATAGTTTTTCATTCGGACAATTCCTATTACTCGAAAATTATCAAAGGCGTTGAACAAGTCATGACCGATAGTTCTTTTGACACTATTTTATGCAATAGCGAGGGAAATGCGCAGAGGGAAACTGAGCATATAAAACGATTGCTGGACACTGTTGACGGATTTATTTTATCTCCCGTAGTGAGAGCCGGGGAATATTCCGAAGGGGTAAGGAAGATTCTGGACAGCTGTGTTCCGCTGACATTCCTCAGTAATATAGCCAATGAAAATCAATTGAACGGCTCGGCAGATTACGTGATCCCCGATGATTGCGTTGGCGGATTTATGGCAGGCAGGCATCTTGTTGAATGCGGATATAAAGACTTCAAGTTCCTAACAGCCGGGGACGGGCTGAAGTTTGATACCGTAAGGGAGAGATTACGCGGATTTAAATTTGCGTTGGCCCAGGATGGCGTGGTATTTGACAGCGGCATGGTAGTTGAAAGCTCTGCCTCTGATGCGCATAATGGTTATGAGGCGGATGGATACAAGGCGGCTGAAAAGATATTACCTGAACCCAAAAAACCGCTCGGAATATTTGCGGTTGGCGACCAAATAGGAATAGGCCTTATGAGGGGACTGAAAGAAAAGGGAATAAAAATTCCTGAAGAGGTCGGGATTTGCGGTTTTGACGATATAGACCTTGCCAGGCAGTGGGGGATAGAGTTGACGACAATTGCCCAGAAGAAAACTGAAAGCGGAATGAAGGCCGCGGAAATACTGTTGAGAAAAATCAAGAATACCTCTTCGGGCCCGGAGCATATTACGATGCCTGTCGAGCTTATAAAGAGAAAAACGACCATGAAGCTTTCTGAAATTTCGAATATTGTAAGATAGGGGTCTTATATGAGAGAATTCAAAGACGTCAATTTGTCATTATCTGCCAAAGCGGCACAGGTACTAATCTCATTCAGATTCGGGAAAAGCGAAATTTCCGATTACTGCATTAGGAATGGATGGGGAGGCCTCCATTTAAGTATCTGGGACTACAAGGGTATCGACGAGTCGCGCGCCATGATTGAGGAGTTCCGCGCTAAATCCAAAATCCCTCCGTTCATAACGTCGGATACCGAATCAGGATTTGGCCTGGTCGAGCTCAAGGAGGCTACCGAATTTACGACCCAGATGGGAATCGGTGCGACAGGCAATCCAGATTACGCATATGAAGTTGCGAAAGCAACCGCTCTCGAGGGAAAATACACCGGACTTTCCTGGACTTACGGGCCGGTCGTCGACGTCAATACCAACCCCATGAATCCCTCTACTAATATACGTTCGTTTGGCACCGATCCCGAAACGGTCAACAAGTTTGCAATAAAGATGATAGAGGCTTACCAGGCGAACGGGCTTATTGCGACGGCGAAGCATTTTCCCGGACAGGGGCACTCGGAAATGAACTCCCATTTTAAAACCGAAACGCTGAATCGTTCCGTAGATGAAATGGAAGCATGCGAACTTATTCCATTTTATGAAGCCATCAAGGCTGGAGTTGATGCCATAATGACGAATCACGCTATATATCCTGCCTATGACAAGGAAATCGCGTCGTTTTCCTACAAGCTGCTCACTGAACTGCTCAAGGAAAAGATGGGATTCAAGGGGCTTCTGATAACCGACTGCCTTGAAATGGCGCCCATCAAAAAGGAGTTCAGCATCGAAGAGTCCGTTCCGAAAGCGATACTTGCCGGAAATGATATCATCCTTACAGAGAACGACTTCGAGCTCTCTCATTTTGCCATTATGAACGCCTTGAGAAAGGACATTATCACGGAGGGAATGCTCGATGCCAGAATCGGAAAGATATTGAATTACAAAAAGAAATACGGGCTCTTCGAGCCATTGCCGGATAAGAGCATGAGGCCCGATCTCGGTGCCCATAAAGCCCTTGCAAGAAAGATTGCCTCCGAGAGCGTGAAGCTCGTGAAACAAACGACTCCGATGCCGCTGAATCTTAAGCCGGACGAGAGCCTCCTTCTTCTCATTCCTGAGGCTAAAAGAAAGCTTGATGTCGGCGTACACCATCGTGACAGTATGATAAAACAGAAATTCACGGAACGCCACCCGAATACTACAACGCTTGTTTTTCCCGAAGAGCCGGACGAATCTTCAGAGAAGGCGATACTTGACAAGTGCGCGACATCTTCGGCAGTAGTAGTCGATGTTTCATTTAAACTGAGTTCCGGGCAGCTTGGGGTTCTCAATTTCAGGCAGATAGATTTTCTCAGAAAAATGCAGAAAGTCAACGATAAATTATTTGTAATAGCGGTGAACCCTTTCACCTCCGATCAGTATCCATTTGCTGGGAATATTATCCATTCTTTCAGCCCTAACGAATATGTGCTCGAAGTCGTAGCCGCTAAAATTCTTGGCAAATAAAACGCCCGAACCAGGCAGCCGAATATTTATTACAAATACTTTACAAACTGGATATTGCGGAGCGTGTTCCCGATGCATTCGGCGGAGCTGATTTTCCCGGTAAAGCACTTTTCAAGTTCGGTACCGAACAGCGCCAAGGCTTTACGTATATTCCGGCAGTCGAACTGCGGAATGCTGCCTTCGAGCGCCTTTGAAAACACAGGAGACAGTTCCGGGTATTCCTTCTCCAGTGCGCATGGGATATTTCTTAATGCCGGGAATGATAGATCCGAAGAGGTCAACCAGTACTGCTGCTTTTTTCTCAGCAGATATTTGAACCATTTCCAGGCGGCCTCAATTTCCGCATCGTTTTTAACCGCGGAGCGGAATATGCCAAGACAGTAGTTCCCCATGACGGAAGGTGTATCCACGTTTTTGTCTTCCGAAGGTATCGGGAATGCCTTTATTCTGAATTTAGGAGCCATAAGTTTGTTCAGCGCCAAGGGCCATGTGCCGCATGCCATGACTATTCCGACGCGACCCCCGGCAAACAGATCCAAGCCATCAATGGGCGCCGGATTGCCTGCTTTGTAAATATCCGACAGGAAATCAATACCGCGTTTGCAGGACGGGCTTTGCAGCAATTCGGTGAATCCCTCAATTGAATTCGAGAATCCAGCCTCCGATGTCCATAAATAAGGCAATTTACCGATTACACCGTGCCAGCCGGCAGGAAGCTCCGCGAAAATACCATATTCGCCGGAAGAACGTTTTCTTGTATGTTTGCCGAGAATAGCGGCCCATTCGCGCAAACGCGCCCAGTCAAGAGGGACATCAAGATTCTTTATGCCCGCTTGTTTGAGCAGATCCGCATTCACAAGGATGACTCTTGCGTTTACTCTTGAAGGCAGCGCATGTATATGGTTTACGCCATCGGCATTCGCTGTTTCGTAAACGCATCGCGGATGAAGCGCGGCCGCCAGATTCTGAAAGCCGGGCAGGTCTTCCAGAGGTACAAGCCCGTTAATTGCGGCATAATCGGCATACATGAAGAATTCTCCCACGACAGGAGCTTCACCGCTTCCGATCTTCAGCAAGTATGCATCATCCTGTTCATGGTAAGGTATATGGATATTTTCGACCTTGACTTTTATATCGGGGTTTTCCAGTTGAAAAAGTCCGGCCAGCGTTTTCATCAGGAGTTCGGACTGAGGATCGGCATTTCGCAACCCGAAAGATATTTCAATTTTCGCACAGCCGGTGATCTGTGAAAAGATGTCTTCATAGTCTTCATCGAGTTTTTCGCAGGATATGTAAGAGCCGCTGCCGCGGACTTTTCGGATGATGCCTTCGGCTGCGAGTTCTTTCAAGGCTCCGACGACAGTGATTCTGGAGACCCCCAGGCTTTCGGCGAGTTCTCTTTCCGGCGGGAGCTTGTCTCCCTTTTTCAGCTCGCCGGAGGATATTTTGTTGATTATATCCGATTTGATCCTGAGGTATAGAGGCGTGTATTCTCTTTTCATAAATGTGTCCTTTCTGGAATAAATATAAGTCCACTTAGTCCACTTTTCCAGTGATTTTGCTATTTTTTAATGTTGACAGAGGCCGAAGCAGCCCTATAATAGAAATTGGATACATTAATAATGCCATAAGCGATGGAGGCAAAATATGAGCGCCAGGATTTCCCACAATATCGGTTGCAACGTCGGATGCAATATCGTTGACCCTCTTTGCGACGAAGATTCGAACTATACCAAGGACGTTTATCTTAAAAATATCGAGAAATACTCGGATTACGGATTTACGCATCTTGAGTTTTCTCATACCTTGGCCATCAGCAAGGATGATGCTGTTGAGATAAAAAACTTCGCACAGAAAATAGGCATCGTTCCGTGGTCAATTCACAGCGAGCATCTTAATGGCGAAAGCAAAAAGCAAATGGAGGAATATTTTAAGAGGCAGGAGCACTGTTGCGGAATTGCGGAAGCCCTGGGAGCGAAGGTATGCGTATGTCATATACCGAATGTGGAACCACGTGCAGGCGATATGAAACGCGATGTCGCATTGCTGACACGTCTTGCCGACATCACACGTGCGCACGGACTTAAGCTTGCAGTTGAGACCCCGCCCTACGATTACATCATCAAGGTGGTCGATAGAATAAACCGTGACGATGTTGGCATCAATCTTGACACGGGACATTGTTTTCTGGAAGGCAACGATCCGGCGAAAGTCGCGAAGGCGATAGGAAAGCGTCTTATCACCACGCATTTGCAGGACAATTTTGGTGTCAACGACGATCATTGCCCGCCTGGACTTGGTAAAATAAACTGGCGCAGAACTCTGAAGGCGATACTTGCCACTGGATACGACGGCCCGCTGATAATCGAACTTACGGGCGAAGGCGTGAAGGCGCGGCGAAGTGTCGAAGAATTGAGGAATTTTGAACTTGATAAGGAAATTGTTTTGGGCATGGCGTATCTTAGGCGACTGCTGCAGGAAATGAAATTATGAACTGAACGGAGAGTTCTCATGAAACAGCGTTTCCGCTTCACCCTCCTCGAATTGCTCGTTGTAATTGCGATTATCGCAATGCTGGCTTCTATGCTTCTTCCGGCACTTGGTAGAGCGAGAGAGAAAACAAAAGAAATAGCTTGCCTTAACAATCTGAAGCAGATCCACTTGTCGACGATGAACTATGTGAGCGATTTCAATGATTGGTATCCCCCTGCTTATTATGTCTCGCCTTCCTCATATTGGCAATGCCTGCTGGTCGATGAAGGATATATAAAGGTTCCAGTTCTGAGTGGTAGCGGTTATTTGAATTCCCAGCCTCCGAGCGGCATGCTCTCCTGTCCTATAGAAAACCGAAAAACTGCAGGTGGAGCAAACGAATGGAACACGTGGAAAGGCGCGCATTACGGGATAAGCAATTACTTGAACTGGAATCCGTCGCTGACGTCAAGCATGTGGGGTAAATTATTGGTCATGCCCAAGCCTTCTCAGATGGCTTTTTTCGGCGACAAAGACGCAGGCCGCAACGAAACCTTTATAGGCGCTGCAGGATATCTTGGCAAATACAGGCACCATGGAGGTTTGAATGCGGTGTTTGTGGACGGGCATGGAGAATGGAAGAAAATGTCTGATGTGCCGCATGAAGAAACCGACCCCCAATATTACCGACGTGTATTTTGGGGGCACAAGGATAATCAACAGTATTGGTAAAAAAATGACCAAGAATTTCTTCTGTTTATTTTTCTTCTTTTGTTCCGCCTGCTTTACTGTATTTGGCGATGATATTCTCTGGGATAAATGGGAAGTTTCAAAAAATTCAAATTTTGAAATCGACAATAAAAAAAGATTCAACGACTTGTCTTCTCGGCGCTTGTCGTGCAAAGATCGGAAAGATTGCTCCATCGAAACGGAAGCATTTGATCTGGCCCCAAACAGCTCTTATATTTTGGGAATATTTTTTTTACCGGACGAGGCATTTATAAAAGGCTTTGGGGGAATATATATAAGCACAAATTGCGGCGACAATGTCTCAAGAGCCTCATGGAAAGAGGCGTTGTCTGTAGATGAGTGGATTTATCTGAGCTTAAGATTTGATACGGCTTCGCAGACCAAGGCGAGGATAAAGATAACCATAAAAGGCTCGGGCTCCATTTATTTGGCTTCGGCGAAAATTGATAAAATACATCCCCCTGATAAAGGATTGGACCTTAGCTGTCATTACATGCAAATTCCGTTTGGGACGCGCGTCGGAGATAAAATATTCAATCATCTTGATGTAAAAGAAGGCGCTATGGAATTCTGGCTGCGTCCGCTCTGGGCAGAGCTGAACGGCGGGCATTTCAAGGATAACGATGTCAAGCAATTCTTTTTCTGGGGAAGCCAGCAATATGAAAACAGCATTTCAATATATTCATGGAACAAATTCCCCAATCTCTATTTTGCGCTGTGCGGTGAAAATCACAAGCAGGGAATGTCTGTATTTTATTATAACGCTCCGGATCGCGGTTGGCGTAAGAACATGTGGCATCATATAGCCGTATGTTGGAAGCAGGATGGAGAAAACACTCGAATGAATCTTTTTGTCGACGGCATGCCTTGTGCCGAAAAAAACGCAAAGACAGTCATCGCGAAATACCTGAAACGAGATATGTTTCTGGGCGCGGGCAAGAGAGGTAATCAATTAAAAACAGGCAAAACGGCAACGTCTGAAATTGCGTTGTTTAGAATTTCAAAAAAACAAAAATATACCGGCCCATTTCTTCCGGGCGAATATAAGGTCGAAAATGACACTCTCTGCTTTTTTCCTTTGAACAACGGCAATGAATACATTGGTTTTTTTGCGGATGATGTAGGCGGAATTAACAAAATAAAAGCAAAAATGATTAAAATAGGAAATACGGGAAAGGACAACAAATGAAAATAAACAGGATAACCAATGCGAATCTAATAATTACGGGGTTAATTCTGATACTCTCTGCTTTTTTCCCTTTTGGATGATTTAAAAGGATTTTATATATATTCAGAAAGCAAAAATGGAATTGTTGAAGCAGCAAAACATGAAATTCAAAAAGGAAGGACCCGTTGACATGAAGCCTAAGAATGTATTTGCCACATTATTGAGCATCATTATGCTTTGCGGTTGCCGGGGTACGGAAAAGGCTGTCAGAATAGACGCGCGGGAATGTTTTGCGTCCAGCATAGTGCCTCAACCTAAAATTGTCAATGCTGCGAAAAACGCCAAATTATTAGAACTTTCCCCTGAAGACATCAAAATAGTCTACGGCAGCAATTCTCCAAAGTGCCGGATTGGCGCAGATGAAATAAACAAACAACTTTTCAAGATGGGGTTTGGCGATAGAAATATACCAATTGTCTCTGATATGGAATACCAGAAAGGAAAAGAAAAAGCATTGATTGTAATAGGAGCTCAGGATGAAAATATTTTGGCTAAATCTTTGCGGGGAAATCTAACAGAAAAAGATGCGATTAAGTCAATGCCAGACAAGCCGCAAGGTTATATAATTGACTATGTTGAACGCAATAATGATGTGCCAATGCTGTTCATCGCAGGTAGTTCTCCACAAGGAACATTATATGGCGCTATAACCTTGATGCAACTGTTTGGCAAAAATGGCGACAAATTATTAGTCCCGCCTGTTTTTGTTAAGGACTGGCCTGATTTTAACTGGCGTTACATCGCTCATATGACTCATGTCTTTGGGCAGGCAAGCAGGGCAAGCGCTTACACAGGAGAGCCTTATTCAGGGGACATGGAGACAGGAAAGGAATATATTGATTGGGCTTTGAGATATAAGATCAATATCATTGGAATTAAATTCTGGCTTGCTGATAAGGAATTGTTGCCGCTTCTTGAATATGCGAAGGAAAGAGGAATATATTCGTTCACGTCCTATCCGCGGCCTTCAATAGCCGTATGCGATGTCAAGGAAAAGGGGGAAAATCCTGAAAAATATAAAGGTCTTAATAATCTATATCGCGATAAGTGTTATTTATCATGGAGCCGCGATGATCTGCTTGCTCCCTTATATGTGAAATTCGCTGAAAACTGTAAAAAATACGGGATTAAATTTGTGTGGTTTCACACTGCTGACACAGGGCTGACTTCATTGAATTACGCTCAATGGAATTATCGCGACGCTCTTGACAAGGAAAGGTTCGGCAACGACTACGGAAAGGCTGATGCCCATGTCATAAACATGCTATATGAAATTTTTCAGAAATATTCCCCGGAAACAAGGATCACTTATGTAACATATCCGTACACGGCTTCGGTTCTCGCCGATGATTTTCCGCAAAACATAATTCCCGATATCAGCGGAGCATATGCCGAAGAAGCCCGAAAATTCATTGATAATTATTTCATGACTTTTGCGAAAGACACACCGAAAGACATATACACGTGCCTGAGAGAGACAGAACGGAAAAACGTGGAGTTATGGGTTAAAGCGACCAAACATCCGATCCTGCTCTACTATGAAACATGCAGAGGAGGCTACAATCTTCTCAGCAGCAGGCCGCGTTACATCAAGACATTTTATTTCAAGGACTATGACAATATATATTTTTATCCTTCAATACATGAAAGCTTTATCCATGGAGTTGAAGTTCCTGTGGAAATTTTGTTGAACGCAGAATATTGCTGGAATGTGGATCAGAAAGGAGCGGCGTATTTTGAGAAATATGATTTTTCCAAAGATCTTTCAACCCCTAAAGTTGTTTTTGATGAGATTGTGCCGCGTTGTACGAGGGCTTATTGGGGTGCCGAAGCCGGGAAATATTTCACTCCTTTTTTCCAGGCGGGAATAGTTCCGGGATTTGTGGAAAATCCTTTTGAGTTTCAGAGGAGTCTTCGCAAATCATTTGTGAAAGTACTTGAAATCTCCGGCAATCTTACTTTTGCAAACGGCTCTGATATCTTCTTTGAAGGAGCCGTCGAAGAAATGGAAAAACAGCGTTCCAATATTGAAAAGGCTTTGCCGTTCCTTGATGAATGGATGGCAGAATATAAAGCCAAAAAAGCGGATGGCTTTTCGTATAAATATGGAGTCATGCTATGGCTTCTTTCGCATTACTGGCACTGCAAGGCCGCTATTTGGATTCCCGTCCTGGAACTGCGAAATCATATTGACTATGGAAGAAAGGTGGAGGCTGAAAAGGCCTTGGCCGCGATGAAAGAACAGCTTGCAAAGGCAAAGCTTGAAATAAGTGGAGCCTTGCAAATAATAATTGATGAAAAACACCTTTGCCTCATGCCTAAAGTCAATAACCTACAATTAAATGAATACATGCTGAACGAGCTGGAAAAATTTGAGGCGAAATATAAAGAGCTGGAGTCCGGCGTAAAACAGATAAACCAATCCCTAGTTATTGATAAAAGCAATCTGGACAGTCTTAAGTCAAGATATTTGTTGGCCGGAAAAAACTTGCGGGAAGCTGAGATGTACACAGACTTTACCGTTTATGCCACTAATCCTGTGAAAAAAGCTTTTTACCAAAGCAAGGCCAGATTTTTTTATGATTCGAAAAATCTGTATGTGAATGTTGAAATGCTTGATGCAAAAGATCAAAAGCCGACAAGCGGCAGAAACGAAACCGATAAAGCTGATTTCTGGGAAAAAGGGAAAGAGGAAAATGATTTTGAGATATATCTGGCTCCGTCCCATAGCCAGTTTATATATCAACTGGCTTGCGACCCTCTCGGCAGAAAATTCAATATCAGGATACTTGAAAAGCATTTTAAGAAAGATAGCCCATGGAAATGTGACTGGAAAGTGAAAACATCCATTGAGAAAGGATATTGGACTGCTCTCCTGACTATTCCTTTTTCCTCTCTCGGTGTTAAGATGCCTGACGCAGGCGATAAATGGAAAATTTGCGCCATGAGGCAATATGTCGGAAAAAGCGGAGACCATATATTTTCAGTTCTCAGGCCGGGAAGCGAGCCCAATAAGCCGCAGACCTATATTCCTCTCTTGTTTAAATAAGGGCTTAACGTAGGGCGACAAGAGATTGAGGGTAAAAAATAACTAATATTGCGCCTGGCCCCGAAAGTTGGAGAGATTGAATAAGTGTAAAAGGCGCCTAAACTAAAAACAAGAAAAAATGAGTCAAGAGAAGTGAAGAAGAAGTATGACAGCAAGTTCAAGAGCCGCATCGCGTTGGAGGCGTTGAGGGGAAGAATGATTTTTAAAGGGCGGAATCTCGATTAGCCTGACCACTGGCCGCCGTGGCTCATGGTCGTCTGTGTGTCAAAGGGGCGTCATGGAATACAATGAGGCGGTCAGCGGCGAATGCGTGAAAGCGGAAACGTAAAATCGACTGAAATGGAAAAGAAGGGGTTTGATGAAATGAACAACTATCCATATGGAGACAAACGAATGGTCTGCGACGAAAGACAGGGGGCAAGCCGCATGAGGGAGAACTTCACGTACGGATTGGTCGATGAGGTGAGATTAACGAGTCGTAAGTCATTGCGGATTAGACGTTTTACTTTAATCGAATTGCTCGTTGTAATTGCGATTATCGCGATCCTGGCTTCTATGCTTCTGCCCGCATTGAGCAAGGCGAAAGAAACGGTAAATCAAACTGTTTGCCGTAGCAATCTCAGGCAAATAGGTGGCGCCATTTGCGCATACGTAGATGATTCCGCGGGTATGTTGCCCATTTGCGAAGGTTCGGATTGGAGGAATTATCTGGTCAATTATGGTATCAAAAAAACGGGTTCGAACCTTTTAGTATGCCCAAAAGGAAAAGCGGAATGGCTAAACAGCATGACCTGTTATGGCTACAGCAGTTTCTGGATGTACGGATATAAGTCGAGAGCCAGAAAAATTACCGAATCTCGAATTCCAACCCAATCAATGATTATGATGGATGGCATATACGGTTGGACGGAAATTCTCTTTCCCTATATCAATGGCGTTAACGGAATCACAGGCAACCTACGAGCAGTAGAAGTTTACAGGCACAATGCGGGGGCAAATTATTTATTTCTCGACATGCACACACAATGGCTGAAAGGACCGCATCCGGAGGTTTTCAATGACAATT
>MHBG01000085.1 GCA_001804785.1 Lentisphaerae bacterium GWF2_45_14 | reverse complement strand
TTTCTCCTTGCAACGATGCTTCGTAATTCTTGAGAACTTACTCGCGGCATAAATCGAGTATGAGCCGATGTATTCCAGTTGGCAAGGTTTTTACATGTGCGATTTTATCAGGCCGCAGACTTTTGGCGGCATCATCGTTAAATTAAGAGTGGAAGGGATTGATGTTATATTTAAAAGCCTTCCTTGGGGGAAAATATGGGCGCCATTCCATTTTTTTGTTCCGACAAATGTTTCTCCCGGTCGGGAAGGGGCTGTAGACAGGAATCGAGTTAAGGACAAGAATAGGCGGAAAGAGCGAGTTTTCATTCGCATCAGAAGAACGCCATTAAAATGCGAGAATTAATAGGGGGTGAGCCTATTTTTGAATTTGACGGATGTTTGACGGTTGATTTTTCGGATTAATATGTTAATTCTATTAGAATGATACAGCACTCGAAAAATGGATACATAAACGTTTCGTCACTTAGCTCGCTGGCCGACTTTGGAATCAGCAGAGCCTCCGTGGCTATCGGCGTATTTGACGGTGTTCATATTGGGCATCAGCAACTTCTGAAAGAGCTTATTAAAATGACGGATCAGAACCATTCAGAACCCGTCGCTTTGACGTTTTTTCCACATCCGCGCACAATTTTGAGACCGGATTCGCCGCCGTCACTTATTCTTCCGCCTTTTAAGAAAATCGAACTGCTTCATCAGTGCGGAATAAAGGCCGTCGTAACAATTCCTTTTACAAAAGAGTTTTCAATGTTCAAACCCGAGGACTTTGTAAAATATTCGCTAATAACCAGGGAAGTCGAACTCACCGGAATATGTGTTGGCAGAAATTGGCGCTTTGGCTCCGGCGGAGCTGGAAATTCTGAAAAACTCAGAGAACTGGCTCAGAAAAAGCATTTTGATTTCATAGCCGTTGATGAAATAACCCTGGATGACCATAAAGTCAGCAGCTCAAATATAAGAAGGTCGATATCATCCGGCCTTCTCGAAGACGCCGCAAAAATGCTTGGCCGCCCCTACAGTCTCTCCGGAATTGTCGAGAAAGGTAAACGAGTCGCCGGTCCACAGTTGACTTTTCCGACCGCCAACCTCAAAATCGACTTCGGCATACTGCCGCCTAACGGTGTTTATGCCGGAAGCGTTAAATTTTCTAAAAAAGTTTACCCTGCGGCGATAGCCATCGGTCTTTCGCCTACATTTAATTACGCGGAAAATAAAACCCCCCGTGTAGAAGTTCATCTCATCGGATTTAAAGGTGATATCTACGGATCGCAGATAGAGGCGGAGCTTTTCAGCTACCTCCGCGAGGAAAGATGCTATTCGTCGCCCGAAGAACTTAAAAAACAGATTACTTCGGATATCGCAAACGTGTCTGAAATATTTAACGGAATCATGCAGAGAAAATAAGGAGGCCCCGGAAATAATGAAAAACGAAGGCAGATTTTCAGGCAGTGACCTCGCCGAAATGCTTAAAGTACCGCGAACAACCATCAATGACTGGATTTCCAGATATTCCCAGTACATTGAATTTAAATTGCAGGGGAAAAGAAGGATTTATACCCAAGCTTCTGCCGATGTCCTGAAAGAAATATCCGACCTTAGGGATAAGGGACTTTCATCCTTCGACATAGAGGCCGAACTCGCCAAATACCGCCCTGTTCACGCTGAACAGCTGCCGCCAGTCGAAGAGACGCCCGAAGAAACAACTTCAAACGTGAAATTTCCATCCACCACCGGAACAGGCGAGGATTATGCACTTATCGTTAAAAAGCAGACCGATGAAATAGGCAGACTTATCAGCGAACAGCTCCTCAATATGTCCAAAAGGCTCGAAGATCTCGAAACTACCAATCGAATTTATTCTTCAAAATCTTCAAAATATTATATTTTCACAGTTGTTCTTCTTCTTCTTTTTGCCGTCATAATGGCAGCGGCCTCCTTTCAGCTCGCGTCATCTATCCGTGAAAACCAAATACTCAAGAGCGTTAACGGCGAATATTCCTCAAGACTTTCCGAAAGCGAAAAGGAACTTGAGAAGGCTGCGTACAAGCTTCATGACGACAGGGTGCAATTCGAAACTAATATCAAGAGCCTTCAAAACCAACTCGAAGAACAGAAAAAAGAGTTCAGCAGCAGCCTCGAAGTGAAACTGAACGATGCCGAACGGAAAAAAGAAAGCGAACTCCGTCTGCTGCGCGATAAATTTGCGGCAGAACGCCTCGATTTTCTGAAAAAACTCGAAAGCGCCTCCCAGGCTTACGCGGCCCAAAGCCCCGGTGGAGAACTTGGGGAAAAAACCGAAGAAAATAAATAAAAATCATGCTTAAATACCTAACTTCAAAATGGAATTTTCTGGCAGCCGGAGCAACTATAGCACTCCTGGTAATGTTTTTTCTTTATCTCCTTGATACGGCTCCGGGAATGGATGACGCATTCATTGTCCTCTCGAAATATTGCGGAAACGCGATGGAGGATAAATCTCTTGATCCATTGCCAAGATTCGACTGGCAGACGGCGTTTATCATCGGCATAATCCTTGGGGCGTTCATTGCTACCGCCGTCAGCGCCGAGTTCAAGCTTGAGATTTTTCCCGCAGACAGGCAAAACAAGGGATTTTTCAGCTCTCTTATCCTTTCTCCGCTCGTTTTAATGTCAGGCGGATTCCTCGTGATGTTCGGGCTTCAGCTTGCCGGTGATTCCTTTTTTGGAGTTCTCAGTTCAGCAATGCAACTTTCGACCGGGGCCTGGGCTTTTTTACTCAGTGCCGTTTTCACGATATTCTTCATCGCGGCTGTAGCCGTGGTCAAACTTGAGAAGGGGGACTAATCATATGCACTCTCTTGCATTGACAGGAGCTTCCGCCGCAACTGTTGGGATTTTGCTCGGCTTAATCTCCGGCTTCGTACTTGTCCGCTCTGAACTTGTCTGGGAAAAAACATTTACCGATTTCTTCATGCTCAAAAACGGAAAGATTGTCTCCATTATTCTTTTTTCAATTTGTATAGGGACATTTCTCTTTTTCCTCCTCAAACTCGCGGGTGCGGTAAATTGTCACATCAAGCCATCATCGTTCTGGGCATCCGTGATTGGTGGAGTTATATTTGGAGCCGGGGTTTTTATTTGCAAACAAGTTCCCATAACTTCGTTCGCTCTTTTTGGAACAGGCCGGGTCTATGCGCTCTGGGCGCTTGCGGGGATGCTTCTTGCTATTCCCGCGGTGAGATTCTGTTCAGGTTTTCTTTCTGATACCGTATATGCGTTAAATCCGCCGTTTCATTATGAAAAAACCATTGACGTCTATATGCCCGGCGTGCTCGCGGTCGGAATAATAAGCTTTATCGCTCTTCTTCTTTCCGCACTCTTTTACTTCATGTTCAGCGGAGTTTCCGCTTCAGGAGATGGTAAAAAATCAGCATCTTCCGGAAAATCATCAAAAAAGACAAGAGGGAAAAAGGGAAAATGATCCGTTTTGGGAAAGCCAGAGCATTTCATCTCAAGGTAGGGAAGGCCGGAGAGGACGCGGCAGTTAAACTCCTTGAATCCAAGAATATGGAAATCCTTATGCGCAACTATAAATGTGGCAAAGGCGAAATTGACATTGTCGCACGCGATGGTGCTAATATTGTATTTATCGAGGTCAAAACCAGAAGTGTCGAAACGAACGCGCGCCCGTCCGAAGGACTCCTTCCAAAACAGCGTAACAGAATTTTCAACGCCGCCTTAAACTACCTCGATGAAATTGAAAATCCCGCTGTCATATATCGTTTCGACTTCGTGGAAGTCATAACTAAGCGGCTTGGTATCAAACGTATAGCGCATTGGCAGGAGCACTTTACCGGCTTTGACTCATGGAAAGCCATAAGAAAATAAAATGCAGCAAAGAAACAACGGAGAGTAAAGAAATTAAGAGTTGAAAAGGCTTGAATTTTGCCGTTCCAAGCCTAGCTTTAACTTACTCATTTTTTATTTGGAGCACTGAAATAAATGGAAGATGTAAAAAGCAGAGTCAGGCTTGATATAGACCTCAAGGTTCTGAGAGAAAATTTTTCAAAGATAGCCGATACCGTGTCGCCATGTTCTGTAATTGCTGTTCTCAAGGCGAACGCCTACGGACTGGGTGTTTTAAAGATAGCGGAAACACTAGTAAAGGCAGGCGCCGCAGGACTTGCGGTAGCGGAACTCAATGAGGCCCTCGAAATAAGTTCGCTGGGAAAACCCGTTCAGATACTCGGTGGAGTGCTTGAGGAGGAAATACCGGAGGCCGTCAGAGCGGGAATAATCCTTCCTATAACTTCTTACGAAACGGCACAGATGATAAGCCGCGAGGCCCTTCGTCAGAATAAAATAGCCGAGTGTGAGTTCCTGATAGATACCGGAATGGGAAGGCTGGGTTTTCTTGAGAAGGATGCCGAAGGCGAAATTGAAAAATGCGTCAAGCTTCCAGGGCTTGATTGTGGCGGGATATACTCGCATTTTCCTATAGCGTACCGGACGGCGAGCGAAATAACAGAATCACAGATATGCCGCTTTCTCGACCTTGTGGCCGGTCTTGGAAAAAAGGGAATAACATTTCGGAAAATTCACATGGCCAACAGCGACGCCCTCAATAATTTTCCAATAACATATTGCGGGATCTTCAATCGGGTCAGGACCGGGATCAATCTTTATGGTGCTTTTGACAATGAAGGAAGAAGGGTACTTAAGCTTGAGTCCGTTCTCACCCTGAAAACTAAAGTCGTTGCGGTGAGGAAGCTCCCCGCCGGAATGTCTCTTGGCTACGGCTGTACTTATAAACTCCTGAAAGATACCCTGGTCGGCACTATAGCCGCGGGCTATGCGGACGGTCTGCCTCTGGCTCTTTCAAACAGGGGATACGTTCTTATAAACAATATGCTGTGCCCTGTCCTCGGAAGGGTTTCTATGGACTATACGGTGGTCTCTCTGGAAAATGTTCCCGGCGTAAAAGCGGGCGATGAGGTTATTTGCCTTGGCGGAGAGGGGATTAACGCGATAACCGTTGAAAATTGGGCGCAGATAAAGGGCACGCACGCATACGATGTAATATGTTCTTTCGGCTCCCGCGTAAAACGCAATTACATCAATGCCTGAGCATGACAACCGGAGGGGTACTCGGAATGGACGATTTTTTTGTATGGGAAACGCGCTATGAAACGGGCGTGGAACTTATTGACAGGCAGCATAAAAAGTTAGTTTCAATCATCAATGATCTTTACAGCGGGCTTCATTCCAAGTATAAGGACAAATCAGAAGCCTTCGCGAAGGCAGCCAAGGACGCGGTGGATTACGTCCGTACACATTTTCACGATGAGGAAGAGTGGATGTTTGAAACTTCATACCCGGAGATTGAATCGCAGAAGGAGTGGCACCGAAAATTCATAGAAGTTCTTCTTAAAAAGACAAAGGAATTTGATGAAGGAAGGACATACAGCGCGTTCGAGTTTCTCAAATTTCTCAAGGAATGGTTGATTTCCCATATAGCGATAGAAGATAAAAAATTCAGATTTCATATTCAAGGCGAATCACGGGATAAAAACTGAAAAACTGTGTTGTAAACTACTGTTTTACAGCACGTTCGGATAGATATTTGTATGCTTCGTTGATTATCGACATTGCACGGTTGCTGCCGCCGACATCGGGATGGAAGCGTTTAACCATCATCTTCATTTTCTTTGAAAGGTCGTGATGGTCTATGGTCGTGTCCAGGTTGAAAAGGTCACGGAAGGCCGCGGCCTGATTGGCATTTTTCATTTTTTCTATGCGTTCGAAATAGCACGGAGTCATGGAGTTGACCTTCATCTCAAATTTTTTGCGTTCTATTTCCACCCGAAGCTGCTGGCTGCTGGAGTATTTGACGATGAAGTTCAGTATTCGCACTTTATCGAAGTTAGAGAATTTTCCTACAGGTATAAATGGAACATGACGGCGTGAATCTCTGAACCACAGAACGCATGAGTTTTCCTCGAACGGATTGTCCGTTACCTGAAAATGATGATGGTCTATGTTCATTTCGGTAAGAATTTCCGTTTTTGAGCTGGAAACCATATACAAAATTCCCCGTATATCATAATATTATTGAACGATTCAAAAACTCCGACATGGCGGAAGCCTAAGCCCTTTTCTAAGATATCACTATTTTTAGAGAAAAAAAAAGGAAAGAACGTAAAATTTGATTAAAAAAATCTCATGAAATGGAAAATGACTCGTAATAAAGTTATTGTGCTAACAGAAAGGTTGTCAGATTTATGGAAAATAAAACGTCAAGCAGTACAATGTACTATCTGGGACTTAATTTTATAGCCCCCGGGATAGGCCATTTTGCCTTCGGATGCTGGTTTAGGGGGCTTCTCTACATTTTGTTGGCGTTTGCTTCCCTTATTTGGGCACTCTGGGAGACTATAAGACCGCTTATCCTGACAATATTCAGGTTTATACAGGATACTTCGGCGGATGCCAGGATTGAAACGATAAATTGGACGTATTTTATAAGGATAGGAATACCTGCGCTCCTGCTCCTTCTTGTTTGGTTTTGGAGTATGCTTGAGATAGTCATAATAGTGAGGAAGAAAAATGCAGCAAAGCCAACGGAAAATACCTTATGACGAGAGGACTTCTTATGATGCGGTCAATATTTATCGGCGTGATGACATTATGTTTTCTTTTTATATTCTTTACCCCTGAAAATTCCGCCGATGAAAAAATCACCGAAGAAGGGACTTTTTCAAGGCGCGAGGTGAATGATGATGAGGGAAATGGAGAAAAGGTTGAAGTCCAGAAAAGTGCCCCCAACCTCAGGATAGAGAAACTTACGGAACCAAAAGATATTTCGGTGATCCCAAAGGGAACGACAGCCTCGAAAATAGCTACTTCGATATACTCTATAACATGGTCGCCTCTTTGGATATACGAAGGACTCGGGGGGCCGAGGCTGTCAGCTGCTACGGTAAGCGGCGACAATAGCGTTATTGCGATTGTGGAAATTACTGGTACTTCCAAAGGACCATTCGGAAGCAATATTATTTTCATGGAAACTTACGGATATTCTTTTATAAGGAGCTTAAGATTCAGAGACGAAAAAATAAGTTCAATTCTCTTTATTCCGGATTCATCAAGGATAATATGCCGTTTTGACCGGCAGGGTGGACTGAAAAAACCGTACAAGCTAGCTATCCTGGACGCCCAAAGTGGGAAAATAGTCTCGGAGACGAAAATTCCCATGTGTGAAATTTCGGGAATGATTACAGACACCATTGGTTCAAAGCTTTTTGTAAAGCCTTCCAAATCAAGCAATATACTGATTTTTGAAACTGAAGATATTTCAAAAGAACCTGTGAAAGTTGACTCCGAAATAGACGATGAAAAATCCTCAATCGCAATATCCTCGGACAATTTGACTCTGACGGTATGCGGAAACGGTAAAATCAGATTCTTCGATATGGAATTAAAGCGGTTCAAGAAAGAGACAGTTCAGCTTCCGGACGGGGCAAAGTCGGGGCATATCATTTTTACCGGAGCCGGCGAGGATTTTATTGTAATGATTCCCGGCGGAAATGCCTATTTATTTAGAGACAGTGTGTTCAGGCCAGTGATGGACCTGCCCGGGAAGCAGGCCTTTCGTTTTTCAAGGGATAATAAAAATCTTATTATGATAACGGGAGAAAAGAACAGCTCCGTCAATATATTTACGGTCCCGGAATTTGATCTTACGGCCTTCGCATTCTGCTCAAAAATAAAACCTTATACGCTGGGGGAAATCATCTGTTGCGGTTACCTTGAGAACAAAGGCTGTTTTTTTGTCCTCGACAGCCTCGGTAATTTTATGCAATTGCGCAAGTCCAGCGCCAAAAAATGGAAAAAAGACCTTATATTCAAGGCAGCAAAGTAAAGATGCCGTAAAATTTTCCCGTGCCCGGGGCTTTAATAATTGAATTTAGGGTTTATATTATCCGGCCCACAAAAACAAGGCAGCCAAATGAAGCATAATTACGATTGGAAAAGAAAACGCCGCAAGGACTCCATTCTGGCACTGGAAGACGGTACCATATTGAAAGGTTACTCCATCGGCGCTGAAACCTGCCGCGAAGGCGAAGTGGTTTTCAACACAGGCCTTAGCGGATATGAAGAGATTTTGAGCGATCCGTCATATGCGGGACAGTTTGTCACAATGACATATCCAGAGATTGGCAACTACGGAATAAATCCCGAAGACATGGAATCAATCAGGCCGTTTCTCAATGGATTCATCATCCATCAGGAAAACGAGCCCAGCAATTGGAGGAGTGTTGAATCCCTCCAGGACTTTCTAAAAAGAAACAATATTCCCGGAATAGCCGGAATAGATACTAGGGCTCTGACAGTCAAGCTCAGGAGCAGTGGCACCCTTAAAGGATATATGTGCTGCTCTTCCGAAAAGTTTTCTTCTGAAGAAGCCGTCAAAAAGGCGAAGGAATGGTGCGGTCTGGACAATCAGGACTATGCGTCAAGAGTCTCATGTGAATCATCCTATAAGTGGGATACCGACGGTTCGAAGACCCTCTCATGGGGGGTGGACGCGGAAAGCCTTCCACCCGTCCGCTTTAAAGTAACAGCCTATGATTTCGGTATAAAATGGAATATTTTGAGGGCTATGAGGCTCCATGGAATGGACGTTACTGTAGTTCCGGCCAAAACGACAGCTGAAGAGGTACTGAAATCAAAACCCGACGGAGTATTTTTCTCGAACGGTCCGGCTGACCCGGCGGCTGTCTCGTACGCTATAGATGCGGCAAAGAAACTTATAGGTAAGGTCCCGGTTATGGGTATATGTCTTGGGCATCAGATACTTTCGATGGCCTGTGGCGGTGAAAGGTTCAGGCTTAAGTTCGGGCACCATGGTTGCAATCATCCGGTGATGAATCTTGAGACGAGGGGTGTTGAAATAACTTCTCAGAATCATAATTTCGCGATAAAATCCGAGTCCATGCCATCATGTCTTGAGATAACCCACATGAACCTTAATGACAATACTGTTGAAGGCGTATTGCACAAAACTGAACCGATGTTCGCTGTGCAATACCATCCGGAGGCCGCTCCCGGTCCGCACGATCCGGCATATCTCTTCGGTAAATTTGAAAAAATGATGTCAAAATAAAGGACGGTCAATAATCCGTCAGTTATCCGTCAAATCCCCATTTTGAGGCTATTTTAAAAATAGTGAGGAGTATCTTTTAATTGGGGATACTTGGTATCCTTGTCCGACAATAGTGGGTTTGCGATGGGCCAGGGTATATTCAATCCGGGATCGTTCCAGATAATTCCTCTTTCATCGACGGGCGAATAGTACTCACTGCATTTATAGAGAAATTCAACATTATCGGTAAGTGCGCAGAAGCCGTGCGCAAACCCCTTTGGAATGAAGATTTGGACTCTGTTTGAGGCGGAAATTATAAAACTTTCCCACTGACCAAACGTCGGGGAAGAGATTCGGATATCGACCACAACATCGAACACTTCACCCGAAACAACTCTTACAATCTTGTCCTGTCCGGGGTTAATCTGAAAATGAAGCCCCCTCAGCACTCCCTTTTTTGAGGTGGAATGATTATCCTGTACAAAATTCATTGTAATCCCATGTGCAGCTAATATTTTTTCGCTATAGCTTTCCATGAACGAGCCTCGGCTGTCCTCAAAGACTTTCGGTTCGACTATTTTTATGCCGGCGAGTCTGCCGTTTTCTATATTCATTAAATTTTCCTTTCAAAGGTTAATATTCTGAAAACGGGAAAATATATATGGTAGAGCCTATTGTCAATAGATTTCCTGAAAAGCTTGCTTTTATTTTAGAAAAAGGCGTTTATAGTAGGAATTAGTCGTGTCAGCGAGACATGACTTTGACATACATTTTGCAGATTAACGAGGTTTTATATAACTTTTACACGGAATGAGCATGATGTTTAGTTTTGCGTTTGAAAAAGGAGCAGGAATCAATACCGCCTGGAGCGCAGGAGCGCAGGAAGCGGGTTATTGTGCCCGCTTCAACTGTTTTTATGTACAATACCATGAAAATAATTTTTTCTTTCTGTGGGCGGGCCATGCCCGGCCTTGATTCTTTGTGTACGCAAAATTGAATTTGTGTGTCATTCCCTAAGGACTGGGAATGGAACAAGACGAACTGAGGCTTGACCTCGAAAAACAGAACAGCGTTCCACAGAATGGGGAACTTACAAATGCAGGCGATTTACCTCTGCCCGCCAGGCTCAGGCCTCTTTCATTTGATGAATTTGCAGGGCAGAAACACCTTCTAGCACCAGGAAAACTACTCAGACGTGCCATTGACGCGGATCGCTTCAGCTCCATAATCCTCTGCGGCCCACCCGGAGTAGGCAAGACAAGCCTAGCCGAACTCATCGCGAAAATGACTGATTCAGCGTTTATACGTCTTTCAGGAGTGATGTCTACCGTTTCGGACATACGCCGCGAAATTGCCGCCGCAATCCAGCGAAAGTCCGGCACCGGCAGGAAAACGATTCTTTTTATAGACGAGATACATCGTTTTAACAAGGCGCAACAAGACGTGCTTCTGCCGGACGTCGAAAGCGGGAAAATAAGACTTGTAGGAGCGACAACTCACAACCCGGTTTTTTATGTTATTGGCCCCCTTCTTTCAAGATCACTCGTTTTTCAGCTTGAAGCACTCTCGCCCGACGATATAAAGCAGCTTTTAGGTAGAGCGGCTTTCGACGAACGCGGTTTTCCCGGGAAAAAAGTAGAAATGTCTCCCGATGCCGTAGATTTTCTCGCTTCTATCTGTGAAGGCGACGCGAGAAAGGCCCTGAACGCACTTGAGATTGCCGTCTTGACGACCCCGGGAACGGACAACAAAGATCATATATATATAGATTTGGAAGCGGCCGAAGCCTCAATACAGAGAAAATCCCTTAACTATGGAGAAGACGGTCATTACGATACCGCGAGCGCATTTATAAAAAGCATGCGCGGCAGCGATCCAGATGCCGCAGTATACTGGCTCGCAAAAATGCTTTCGGCAGGAGAAGACATAAGATTTATCGCAAGAAGGATAGTTATTTTCGCATCCGAAGATGTGGGAAATGCCGATCCGCGCGCCCTTTCCGTGGCAGTAAACGCGATGGAAGCTTCCGAAATGATAGGAATGCCCGAAGCAAGAATAATCCTTTCGCAGGCAGTGACATATTGTGCCACTGCGCCCAAGAGCAACGCATCCTACATGGCGGTGAACAGCGCGATGGGCGATGTTGAAAATGAACGAGTGATTCCCATTCCGCGTGCTCTTCGTGATCCTCATTCTTCGACCGGAGCCTTCACCCCCAAAGAGGGCGATTATAAATATCCTCACGACTTCAAAGGAAATTTTGTGACCCAGGACTATCTTGGCGTGGATAAAAAATATTATTTGCCGTCAACTCACGGGTATGAGGCCAAGATAAAGGAAAGAATGGACTACTGGGAAAAGTGCAGAGCCACCCAAGCCGAAGAGGCCCACTCATGACGGATAAAGCAATAATGAGAAAAATATATATTGAGAAAAGAAAAGCTATTTCAGCCGGAGAACGGAAAGAAGCGGATTTAAAGATCTGTGCCTTCCTCTCTCATGTGGAGGAGGCTTCTTCCTGCGGAATATGCGCCTATGTGAGCGATGGCAAGGAGCCTGACCTCAGCAGTTTCCTTGATAAAAAAAGAGGGATAGGGCAGCATGTGTATCTGCCAAGAGCCCTTAAAGGTTCAACGCCGCTTTCTTATGAAATGGCGGAAATGAACGTTCCTTCCGGATCTCTCGCGAAAGGTGCTTTCAATATTCCCGAACCGGGAGAAAAAAGTCCCTTGCTCCAGCAAAGGGATTATGAAAATATGGTATGGCTGGTGCCGGGCGTGGCATTCGATAAAACGGGTTCTCGGCTTGGAAGAGGAAAAGCTGTTTACGACCGTCTTCTCGGAATAAAACCACGGCTGACCATCGGTGTTTTATATGAATGTCAACTATGCGAATCTGTGCCTTGTGAGGAACACGACGTGAAAATGGACATGCTCGTGACCGAAAAAGGCGTTGTCAGATGCGCTTTAAAAACAGGAGAATAATATGATTCCTTATATTATCACGGGATTCGGCTCTTTCGTGTTCGGATATCTTATTTACTGGCTTGCTTCAAGAATAAAAAAAGAACAGGCCAGCAGTACTGCCCAGAGAATAAAGGG
>MHBG01000084.1 GCA_001804785.1 Lentisphaerae bacterium GWF2_45_14 | reverse complement strand
AACGCCCCGGCATCTATTGTTCTTGCATCTTTTATTTTCATGATTAAACAATATAGCATGCCCTCATCAAGGTGCAAGCTGATTATCAACCGAGTCTATATAAACATGACGAGGCTTACGGCCATTACGATCATTCCGGCAATCAGACCATAGACGGCATAGTGGTGTTCGCCGTATTTTTCCGCAGCCGGCAGGAGTGCGTCAAAGGAGATAAAAACCATGATACCGGCAACCGAGGCGAAAAGAATCCCGAAAACAACTTTATCAAAAAACGCAAAAAGCAGAAAATAACCGACAAATGCCCCAGCCGGTTCGGCAAGTCCGGAAAGAAATGACAGGGTAAACGCTTTGCGGCGACTGCCCGTGGCATAGAAAATTGGAACCGACACCGCGATGCCCTCCGGTATATTGTGTATCGCAATAGCGACGGCTATTGATACGCCAAGCGCAGGTTCGCTCAAGGCGGCGGTGAATGTCGCCAGCCCTTCCGGGAAATTATGAATGCCAATAGCAATCGCGGAGACAACGCCCATTCGCATAAGTTTGTTTTGTGGAGGTTTTTCCGAATTTTTAAGCTCTTCGAGCTTGTGCGCCTCGTGGGGATTTTCAAAGGAAGGAACCAGCTTGTCTATCAGGGCCGCAATGAAAATACCACCGAAAAATGAGAGCACCGTCATGATAATACCGTTCTTAACGCCGAGTGCCGACTCAAGACTGATCCTTGCCTTCGCAAATATCTCGACGAACGACACGTAGATCATGACGCCCGCCGAAAATCCGAGAGCTACGGAAAGAAATGTCGTATTCGTTCTTCTCGCGAAAAAAGCGATGGCACTGCCGATTCCGGTGGCCAGGCCGGCGAGAAGTGTCAGCCCGAACGCAAAAATAACACTTGAGGAACTGATGTTTTCCAAAGGCCTTCCCCTTTTTTGTATAAAATTTAAAGTATCAGGAAAAACCTGATTTTTCAAGAAATAATGCCATCGGTATCAATATCCCAGGTCGTGCGCTATGGAGCTTTATCACTCAACTATGAGATGCTTTCTAGCGGAGGTGAGGTGATTCGGGTTCTGGCTCAAGGGCTTCCATCGGAACAGACTGACGGGCTCCGATAAGGTCTATTTTTTTCCAGGCGCCTGAGCGGAAACGCATGAATATCAAGCCGCTGAGGATCGCATGATGGAATACAAGATATGCCCAGACCGCAACTACGGACATCTTTAAAACGAGCACGATTGTAAGCCCGCCCGGGACAAGTACCCCCCATGCGCAGGCTATGACAATCATCATCGGTACTTTCGTATCGCCCGCTCCACTCAGGGCTCCAAGGTATATGAAACGGGTTGTGTTGAATATGTTATTCATCGCGGCCCAGAACATTATCGCCGGGCAGTATTTCATAACCTCGTTGAATTCTGCCAGGGCGGCGGGGCTTTCCGGCCGGAATATATTAAAAAGCAAGTATGGGAAACAGAAATAGAATATTGAGGTGGAAATAATATAAACAATCGACATTTTCCACGAGCAGTTGGCGGTCTTTTCAGCCGATGCTATGTCATTCATCCCTATATATTTACCTGTAACGATGCTTGTAGCCTCCGCCATCCCGAGCAATGGAAGGAAACTCAGCATATTTATCGTAATAGCGATGGTGTTTGCGGCAAGCTGGACATTTCCGAGCCTGCCGATGAGAAAGGTTATTACCGTGAACGAGGCGACGGAGAAAAAGACCTCGACTCCGTTCGGCGCCCCGAATTTTATCAGGCGCTTGAGGTCGGGGAAATAAAATTTTCTGAAATCACGCGTGGGGTAATCGCTCTGCTTTTGAAAAATGAAGAAGCCGAATGCGAGAAGAGCTCCGAACGCGCACGACAGCGATGTCGCGATCCCCGCTCCGGTAATTCCGAGGGCAGGGAGGCCGAGTTTACCGAAAATAAGTATATAATCAAGAACAATATTGACGGCACAGGCGCTTCCGTGCACAGCCGTTATGTACCACGTTTTGCCGCGGCCAGAGAAAAAAGAGCAGAACGCCACTGAAAGAAGGATGAATATTTCACTTGGTATAAGAGTCTGGAAGTACTGGTTTTCTCTCATCATCAGCGACGGACTGTGTGCTCCGAGCGCGATTACAGCTCCTCCCACGAACGGCAGGAACGCCATGCAGAGCAGACCCGCTACAACGGCGAAAACTACTCCGGCCCAGGGGATTCTGGCGCAGGCCGCCTTATCTCCCGCGCCATTGTACTGTGAGACGATGGCGTTCGAAAAACCCGCGGTGGCCGTGAAGAGTGTAAAGAGGGTGAAGCAGAGTATTCCGCCGGGCATAGAGGCGGCGACATCGTCGGTGGAGCTCATTGAAAGAAATTTCCTGTCAGCGAACTGCATAACGGTAAAGCTTGCGTTTGTTATTATCAGCGGGTAGGCGACTTTCCATATTTCGGAATAGACGCGTTTTGAGCGGTGTGCGGCAGTGGGAGCCATAATGCCTCGGGACTTTAAATGTTGACTGACGTTTTGGGGGACGGTCGAGTTTTTATCCCTTAATTTCCCTGTCTTCGTACATGCTGTCGTAGTATTTTCTGTACTCACCCGAAGTAATCTTTTCAAGCCAGGGCAGGTTGTCGATATACCACTTCACTGTTTTCTCCATCCCTTGCTTGAACGTGACTGACGGTTTCCAGTCGAGTTCCTTCATTATCTTCGAAGCATCAATGGCGTAGCGCCTGTCGTGGCCGGGTCTGTCTTTGACGAAGCTGATGAGTGACTCCGGTTTTCCCAGAATTGAGAGGATTACTTTAACAAGGTCGATATTTGCCATTTCATTGCAGCCGCCAATGTTGTAAAGGCTTCCCGGTTCGGCGGATTTGAACACTTTCCATATCGCGGAGCAGTGGTCTTCAACGTACAGCCAGTCGCGTACCTGGAGACCATCGCCGTAAACGGGTATAGATTTCTCGAGTCTCGCATTGTTGATGCAGAGCGGCACCATTTTTTCCGGGAACTGGTAGGGCCCGTAGTTGTTTGAACAGCGTGTTATGACGGTGTCAAGCCCGAAGGTGTGCTGAAATGCGCGCACCATGTGGTCGGCCGATGCCTTGCTGGCGCTGTAAGGCGAGTTAGGGGCTATCGGCGAAGTTTCGGTGAACATGCCTTCCTTTCCCAGCGAACCATAGACTTCATCTGTCGAGACCTGGAGAAAGCGCTTTACTTCACATTCTCGGGCGCACTGAAGAAGGTTCAGCGTTCCTTTTATATTTGTGTCGACAAATATTTCGGGACCCGTGATTGAGCGGTCCACGTGGCTTTCGGCGGCGAAATTGATTATGCCGTCGATGTCATACTTTTTCAACGTGGAGCAGACCTGTTTTCTGTCGCAGATATCGCCGTGAACGAATATGTGCCGCGGGTCGTTCATTGAATCCTCAAGGCTTGCGAGGTTTCCCGCGTATGTGAGCAAGTCAAAGTTGACGACCGTGACATCCGGAGCCTCGCTCAGGAGCATTTTCACGAAGTTGACGCCGATAAATCCGGCACCGCCTGTAACGAGTATCTTAGTTGGATACATTTTCTGTTTTCCGTTTCCTTAGCATTTTTTCGATTTCGCTGCTCAATTCTTTTTGTTTTTCGAGCAGTTTTTTCATTTCATCTTTTTTGTCCAGCCTGAGAGCCAGTTCCTTGTGGAGGGCCATTATTTTTCGGTGGAGCGCTTCAAGTTCGGGATCTTCCTTTATAAGTTTGAGCCTGAGTTCATACATCTTGGACTCATTTTTCTTTTTCCCCTCGACTAGCTTCTCATATTCGCCCGACGACTGAACGTCCTTCTTATCATCGGCGTATGATACGGAAAAGGCCAAGGCCGTTATCAGAATTACCAGATAAAATTTCATGCTTCTCCCTATTCGGTTCAAATTGCGCTGACTGAGGAGATAACTTAGTTTCATAGGCGTGATATTTCTACCGGGTTTGGGATTTATATGCAGATGATGCGTAAAATCAGCTTGAAAAAAAGCCCATTAATAATATTTTAAATCTGTTCCATTCTGATACAAAAAAGGGGAAAAAGTCCATGTGGAAAATATTTATCGCTGTAACAGCGCTTTCTGCAACTCTCTGCGGATTTGCTGCGGAAGATGTAATCGGGACGGTCAACGCCCAAAATCTTAATGTAAGAGTGATGCCCGGAACCACTTATTCCGTAGTCGCGACTCTTAAGAAGGGCGAAAAGGTTGTTGTATTGGCTCAAAAGGGAAAATGGCTTAAAATCAAGGCGCCAAAGCAGTCAAGCGTCTGGATAGGTGGCGCATGCGTAAAAGACGGTAATGTGATAAAAGAAGCCAAACTCCGCTCGGGCCCCGGAATAAGTTTTAATGACTTCGGAACAATCAGGCCCGGCGCAAAGCTCAAACTCCTCGACGAAAAACGTGGCGAATGGTCAAGAATCGAGGCCCCTGATGAACTCACAGCCTGGACGGCCGCCGAATATGTCGAACTGCCTAAGGACGCGCCACTTAAAGTGGAAGATGACGTACCTGCTGCAACACCTGCGGAGGAAAAGAAAACCATTGACCCTCTTCCTTTTATAAGCAAACCCAAAGATGTTACGATTGAAGGTGTTATCGTTGGAATAAGCGGAGCGGTGTACGTTACCCACGCCATAGCGATACAGAAAAAGAATGAATATGTTCCGGCATGTTATCTGCACAGTTCGAAGGGGAAACTCAAGTTCTTCGAGAACAAGCTTGTAAAAATAAGAGGAATACAGAGAAAAGTGAAAGGCTGGAAACTTCCGATGATGGAAGTTGAAAGTATTAAGCCAATCGAATAGGAGCAGAATTATGGGGAAGAAAGTAATTTTATTTCTGGCGTGTATCAGCGCATTCACTCTTTTCGCTGCAGAAGAGGAGAAAAAGAGCACGGCTGCCAATCTTACCGCAATAGAAGACCTCATGCCGAACCGTGTTGAGGAACTTAAAAATGAGAACGTCTCCTTTGAGACCACATTCAAATTTCTGGAGGGCGACCTCCCCGACGTCCTCATAAAAAATGGAAAAAAAAGCACAAAGTATTTCCTGCTTAGAGTCGAACCTATGACTCTTACTGTGCTTTGCCAGAAAAAATCCGGCTTTGATGAGCTTATAACAGGTCTCAAGAAGTTTGACAAGATTCTGCTTACCGGTAAAATAAAAAAACTGACCGCAGTGCCGCGCAATAGAAAGCATTTCAGTTATTACTTCGAAGTCGAGAATATAGTGCTCCTGAAGAAATCCGAAGATAATCTTGACGAAAAAGAAAAATTTTTGAAAAGAAGGCTCGAAGAAATAGAAAACAGGAAAAATAATACAGCCCCCTTAACCCCAATAGAGAAATAATAATCATGAGAAAAATTTTTCTCCTGTTTTTGGGGATATCCATTGCCTTTCAGTCAGCTTTTGCCATCGAAGCCATCGGAAAAATCCCGCCCGGCGATTCCAAAAATATGGGATCGATAGTCAAAGTGTTTTCCGTTTATAGTTCTCCGAATTACTATCAGCCCTGGCAGAATTTCCAGCAGAGGATAAAAACAGGGTCAGGATGCGTAATATCGGGCAACAGAATACTCACCAACGCGCATATCGTGGCGGATCAGACCTTTTTGATGGTCAGGAAACAGGGGGATCCCAAAAAATATACGGCAAGACTTCTTGCCGCCGGACACGAATGTGACCTGGCTCTCCTTACCGTTGATGACCCCGACTTTTTTAAAGACTTACCGCCCATGGATATGGATAATCTTCCCAAGTTGCAGGACACCGTGCATGTTCTCGGCTATCCCGTGGGAGGCGATAATATATCCGTTACCGAGGGCGTCGTTTCGAGGATTGAGCCCGTGCTCTACAATCACAGCGAAAAGCATCTCCTGGCCATACAGGTGGACGCCGCCATAAATCCTGGTAATAGCGGCGGCCCCGCCGTAAACAAGGAGGGTAAAATAGTCGGCATCGCATTCCAGGGCCTTTCTCAGGCGCAAAATGTGGGCTATATAATCCCCGTACCCGTCATCAATCACTTTCTTAAGGATATGGAGGACGGTAAATTTGACGGGTTTCCCGACCTCAATTTTAAGATGGTCAATATGGAAAACCCCGATATCCGCAAGTGGGCGAAAATGAAAGATTCTCAGTCCGGCGTTATGGTCTCATTTCTTCCCCCGCCCGACGAAAACCGGAACATCTTTAAGGTGAACGACGTGGTTCTCTCTCTGGACGGTGTCAAAATCTCCAATGACGGTACCGTGCCTTTTCGTGCGAACGAGGTCATTTTCTTCGAAAGCCTTGTATGGGAAAAATTCATCGGCGATAAATGTACCTTCAGAATCCTGCGCGACGGTAAGGAGATGGATATAGAATACATCCTCGGCCCAACCGAGAAGCTTGTACAAATGAGAACCTTCGACCAGCTTCCCTCGTTCTACATCGTAGGAGGACTCCTTTTTATCCCTCTGAACCAGAACTATCTGGACTCCTGGGGCGATGAAAGGAAAACCCCGAGGATGCTCGTCAATCACCGCTATTACGGCGAAATAACCGATGAACGCGATGAGGTGGCCGTCCTCTCCGAGGTGCTTGCCGATGACGTCAATATGGGCTATCAGCAGATAACTTATACCCCCGTTGAATCAATAAACGGAGTAAAGGTTAAAAACATGAAACATCTGATTGAGCTGATAGAAAAATCAAAAGAGCCCTTTATCGATATTCAGCTTGAAAATAAGGGCAGAGTCGTGATGGAACTTGAAAAAATGAGGAACGCCACTGCGCGTATTCTCGGACGTTACAGAATTCCAGCCGACAGAAGCAAAGACTTTTCTGCTCCTGCCGCCGTACCTTCGCAAAGTGATTTTTGATGTCGATTATGTCCATTAAAAAAGCCTTATGGTTTTATTCCATAAGGCTTTGAAAATTCAATACTGACTTGGGTGGGCTCAGGGAAGGGTGATTATCATTCCCGCTGAGAGTTTGCCGTTGTCGGGAAGGCCTGGATTGGCTTTCTTAAGATCATCCGCACTTACTTTGTGCTTCTGCGCGAAAGCATTGATATCGGTATCTTCGGTAACCTCAACGATGTCGCCGGCCATTGGGGAAGACGGCGCCGCCGCCGCTGTCGCCGCCGGTTCTGTGGTGGGCGTTTCAGTCGCGGGGATATCTTTGAGGAGGTCATCTACTGACTTCGTCTCATCGGTCTTGAGTTCTTCGAGAGCTTGTTTTTCTTCAGTGGTCAGGGCCTCTTTTTCCGCCGGCTTGGCGGCATCGGAGGTCTTTGTTCCAACGGCCTTCTTGGTTTCGCTGACTACATCAGCAACGGAGGCCGCCTTCTTTCCCGGGATAACAAGCACTTGTCCGACTTTAAGCTGAGTTGAGAGGCTGATTTTATTAGCTTCGGCAATGGCGCTTGATTTTACTTTATGTTTCGCGGCTATTTTCCAGAGGGAGTCGCCGGACGCTACCGTATATTTTGTTCCATTTCCAGCTGAAACAGTCTCTGTCTTTCTGGAGTGGTTTGCCTTTTTTGAAGGGGCTTTCGCCTTTGATGACGATACGGCTGGCGCTTTGGCCTGATAGCCTGCTACACCGCCGGGAGGTATTGTGAGAGTCTGGCCGACCCTGAGTACCGATTTTGCATTAAGCTTGTTCTGTGCGGCAAGCTCTCCAGTGCCCACGCCGAACTTGCGGGCTATTTTCCAGAGAGAGTCACCGTTTTCAACTTTGTAGGTCATGAGTTTTTCTTCTACGGACACAACCGTTTCAGCTGGAGTCGCGGTTTCGGTAACCGCAGGCTTTACCGGCTCTTCAATTACTATCGTTTCTTCGGCTATGACCTCTTCCTTCGGCGCAACAGCGGCAGGCTGTCCTGCTCCTCTAGGATCCGTGACATATCTTCTTGGTTTGAGGGCATCCGGGGACTTGCACCCGCCTGAGACCGTTATGATTGAAATCAGCAGCAGATGCAGAAACGCAACCCCCGCGAGAATCGCAGTTATTCTTGTTTTCACTTTCTCATACCTCCTCTACCGGGTTCCCCCGTGATTATTTTTTAATATATAAATATAAAAAGAAACGCTTAAAATTCAAAAAGAATATCTATAAAATAACAATAAATTCGTTATAAGATAAGCGTGAGTTTTATTTTTTCAATGGAAGGATTGAAAGAACCCTTTGTATTTTTAGGTCCCAGTAACCCCATTCGTGATTGCCGGGAGCCTCGTCATAGATGAAATCGGCCTTGAGTCCTTCGAGATGCTTCTTGAATTTCTGGTTGCTGCCGCACAGATAGTCTTCAGTGCCGCAACTCATAAACAGAGCTGGCGCCTGCTTTTTTGACTTGAAAAGTTTTTCCGCGAGGTGGAAAAAATCATTGTCGGAGCCGGGAACTTTCTTTTCCGGTCCGAAAATGCCCGTAAGCTCGTCTTTTATCGGGGGGCTGGCCTTGAAAAATTCGGGAATATCGAGTGCCCCGGAGAGACTTGCCGCGAAACTGAAATTTTCCGGCTTGCGGAATGCGAGCTTAAACGCGCCGTAGCCGCCCATTGACAGACCGGCGACAAAATTGTCCTCGCGTTTTTCCGAAAGCGGAAAGAATGAGCGTGCGATTGCGGGAAGTTCCTCGCTGATGAATGTCCAATACTTGGACCCGCTGGCCATGTCGGTATAAAAACTTCTTCCTGCGCAAGGCATTACGACTGCGAGGCCGAGCGGCGCGGCGTATCTTTCGATGGAAGTCCTTCTGCCCCATATTGTTTGGTCGTCAGACATTCCGTGGAGAAGGTAGAGTACCGGGAATTTTCCCTTTGAGGACTTTCCCTTCATTCCTATCTGGGAACTTGTCTGCTGTGGCAGGATCACGTTCATTGATGTTGCGAGTTTCAACGATTCCGAGTGGAATTTACATTCGATGAAAGCCATTTTTTAGCTCCGTAAGAAATTTGTTTATAAAGACTTATGGAATAATCCGCTTTTCCATTCCTGCTCCTGGAAGTTTTCGATTTCGCGGAGCCCGGCTTCGGTAAAGGCATTTTTTACATTGTCATATTCGGTAGCGAGTATACCGGCGAGGATGATATGCCCGGAAGGTTTCAGCATCGCAAGCAGCGTGTCTCTGTTGCGTATCAGTATGCCGGATAGGATGTTGGCCGCTATGACGTCATATCCTTCCTGCGCGGGAGCGAACTCTTCGAGCGAGGCTGTCTCTAGTCTTATCTGATTCATATCAATATTGTTTATTTCGAAATTCTCTTTTGCTATTTCTGTAGCGTCGGGATCAATGTCGAAAGCTGATATCTTGTTGAATCCCAACTTTTTAGCAGCGATGGCGAGAATTCCTGAACCGCAGCCTGCATCGAGGAATGACGCATCTGCCGTCTTTGCGCTAAGGATATCTATCATTCTGAGACAGAAAAATGTTGTCGGGTGCTGGCCTGTCCCGAAGCTCATTCCGGGGTCAAGGACGACAACGGCCTCACCGGCGGAGGGTGTGTAGTCTATCCATGACGGCTTGATGATGAGTTTTTCTGAGACGTGTCTGAGCTTGAAATGTTTTTTCCACACCTCAGCCCAATCCTCTTTGTCTATTGTGACGAGTTCGAAATTGCCGATTCCCGCGCCGCAGTCGTTCCAGTCGGAGGCGTGCTTTTCAAGCTCGTCCATTACGGAGACGGCGTCTTTTTCAGTTGCGCAGTAGACCGTGTGGATATTGAGTTTTTCCAAACGGCTTTCCCAAGTGCTGAAGTCAAACTCCATGGCAGAAAGGAACTCGGCGGCAATACCCGGATCGTCCGAGGAATCGGTCATTTTACAGCAGTATATTTTTTCCTGCATTGACGGGCTCAGATCATGCCCGATTTGCGGGCGTAATTGAAGATACCGCCGCTTTCGATGACATCCTTGACTCCACCTAGATCATTGAAGCTAAAGGACTTGCCGGTTGTCATATTCTTTACCGTTTTAGTCGAGAGGGATATTTCGGCCTCATCACCTGTCTTGAAGGCTTTTGCCAGTTCTTCTGCTGTTTCAACCGGATATACTTCGCCGGTCGCTATGCAGTTGCGGAAGAATATGCGTGCGAACGAGTTGGCTATTACGGCCTTACAGCCCGCTGCTCCGAGACTTATCGGGGCGTGCTCGCGGCTAGAGCCGCATCCGAAGTTTTTAGTGCCCACGATGATGGGGTATTCGGTTGTTACACTGTCTGCGGCGATGTAGCGAGTCTTGTAGCTGTCGGGCAGTCCGCAGAGTGCGTAGCTGCCGAGCTTTTTGTACTCGTCGGGAATAGTCGGGACGAGATTGAGATACTGAGCGGGTATGATCTGGTCGGTATCAATATTGTCGCCGACAACGAATACTTTGCCTTTTATTATGTCCTGGGCCATTTTTGCAACTCCTTGAAAATTAGAGGTAATCCCTCGGGTCTGCGAGTCTGCCGGCTACGGCTGACGCCGCAGCGGTGTAGGGCGACGCGAGAATGGTTTTAGAATTCTTCGATCCCATTCTTCCGGGGAAGTTTCTGTTTGTTGTGCTCACGCATATTTCGCTGTTATTGCATCTTCCGTAGGTATCTACGGGGCCGCCGAGGCATGCCGCGCATGAGGGCGGGGCCTGTTCGACGCATCCGGCATCGATGAATATCTGCGAAAGCGTGCGTCCATCTATTTTTTCGGTACTGAGCGCGTTTTCAACTTCGACGGTCGCGGGGACGATGTAGGTCGGAATTTTGACCTTGTTGTCCTTCAATATTTCCGCAGCGTAGATGAAGTCGGTTATTTTTCCGCCCGTGCAGCTTCCGATGTATGCGCGGTCGAGCTTCTTGTCGCCGATGTCCCTTATTTTAGAGACATTGTCGGGTGAAAACGGCATTGCCGCAACCGGTTCAAGTTTCGAAGCGTCGTATTTATGGATTGCCATGTATTTAGCGTCCGGTGAGCTGTGGAAGCACTGGAACGGCTTGTTGGTGCGGCCCTTGACGAATGAGAGAGTCTTTTCGTCCGGCGCGATGATTCCGTTTTTGCCGCCCGCTTCGATGGCCATATTGCAGATGGTCATGCGCTCGTCCATTGAGAGAGAGTCGATTGTGGAGCCTGCGAATTCCATTGCGCAGTAAGTTGCGCCGTCGACTCCCAGATCGCCTATTATCTTGAGAATGATGTCTTTAGCGAGTACGCCCTTCGGCAATTTCCCGTCGATGATGAATTTGATTGATGACGGGACTTTAATGAGGAGCTTGCCTGTTCCCATTACGAAGCCCGCATCGGTATTACCGATTCCGGTCGCAAATTCGCCGAACGCGCCGTGTGTGCAAGTGTGAGAGTCCGTGCCGAAGAGGACTTCGCCCGGGCGGCAGTGTCCTTTTTCGGGAAGGGTAACATGACATACGCCGGAATAGCTTTCGGTGCCGGGGTCATAGAAGTACGGGAGTTTCTGTTCCTTGACGAAGTCCCTGAGTACGTCGATATTCCTGAGACACTTCTCATCGCTTGTAAAGATGTAGTGGTCGGGGATGATGACCACTTTTTCGCGGTCCCATACTTTGGCATCGTTACCGAATTCGCGTTTAAAAACTCCGATTGTGCCGGGTCCGCATACGTCGTGAGTCATTAGGATATCGGCGCTGACCCATATATTTTCACCGGGATCGCATTTTTTTTTGCCTGACGCGTGTGCCAGGATGTGTTCTGTGATTGTCATACTCATTTTTAATCTCCGCAAATTATAAGAATCAGCTAATTTAACAGCTTATCCGGAATCCGCAAATCAAAAGTCATCTCATCGGAAAACTTTATCCCCTGTTGGTGAAGTCGCAGGCTTTCATGGCGGTTCTGGTTTTTTCGAAGCTCAACAATCTCACGGACATCACGATGGATGCGCGTTACGCTACTATGCTTGGCTATACGCAGGAAGAGCTTGAGAAAAACTTCGAAGAATATATTGATCATGTCTGCAAGGAACAGAATCTCGACAAAAGAGAATTTCTCGACAAGCTGAAGCTATGGTACAACGGATATCGATTCGAAGAAAATGCGGAAACTGTTTACAATCCTGTCTCGGTCGGAAAGTTCTTTGAGTCTGGAGGCAAGTTCAAAAACTACTGGTTCGAAACGGGAACGCCTTCGTTTCTTCTGAAACTGGCAAAGCAGCAGCAGTTTGATTTTGAAGAAAAACTTTCAAACCCTGTTGGCGAATTGGCTTTTTCTTCCTATGAAATTGATAAACTCAAACCATTGGCACTGTTGGTGCAGACTGGTTATTTAACCATACGCGATACCGTGACGGAAGACCAAATATTGTTTTACTATTTAGGCTTTCCCAACCGCGAGGTAGAAGCGGCGTTTGAGGCGTATCTGCTTGACGAATATGCGAATGTCGATAAGGAAAACGTAGAATATTACGCAACGGAAATT
>MHBG01000083.1:17640-32655 GCA_001804785.1 Lentisphaerae bacterium GWF2_45_14 | reverse complement strand
ATGCAAAAGAGCTTCCCTTGTCTGCTCAATCGCAGACATGCAGGAAGCTCTTTAATACATAACGCTAGCCTCATTATGCGACGTTACGAACGGGGGGATTTTTACGCCAATATTCTATTTGGCATTAGCAGATTCCTGTGTTAGGGCTATATTGTACGGATTCGATGGGTTGGGTAATGTATATAAAGGAAATTAAAATGGACCCGGTCGCTATTTCTCTAGGAACTTTGCAAATTCGCTGGTATGGCATAATGGCCGCACTTGGATTCATCACCGCGCTGTTTATAATCAACAGGAAAAAAGCATATGCCCATATTACCACTGAGCAACTTTCCGATCTGATGACATTAGTCATTTTCGCAGGAATTGCTGGGGCGAGGGCGCTTTATGTGCTCCAGAACTGGTCAATGTTCAGCAACAATCCTGCCGAAATCATACGAATTGACCACGGCGGACTCGTTTTTTACGGCGGATTTTTATGCGCAATCGCCGTAATGATCGTTTATTGCGTCAGAAAAAAGATATCAGTTGTAAAAATGATGGATATAACCGCCCCGGGACTCGCCTTTGGACACGCACTGGGCAGATTGGGCTGCTTTATAAATGGCTGTTGTTTCGGCAAACCGACGAGCCTGCCCTGGGGACATGTTTACCCAGAAGGTACCCTGCCCTCCCAGTGTTATCACGCAGCGCCGCTTCATCCTGTACAACTCTATGAAACTTTTGGCGATCTGATTATATTTGCTATACTTTTTTACTATGTCGGCAGACTCAAAAAGGGGATGATTTTTTCAATCTACATTATATTATATGGCACTCTCAGGTTTCTTGATGAATTTCTGCGCGGCGACCACACGGAATTCCTTTTTGGACTTTTTACCCCGGCCCAATCGATAGGACTTGTACTTATTCCCGTTGGAATAGGACTTTTAATATATTTTAAAAAGCAGCAAAATGACAAATAACGAAGTGAATCCGGACTCAAAAAACAGCATCATTATTGAGGATGAATACCTTGGAGAACGACTGGACCGCTTTATTGTCGCCAAAATCCCAGGATATTCGAGGGGGTATTTTCAGAAACTCATTAAAAACGGGTCTGTGACTTACAACGGTAACCCCTGCCCTGACCCTGATTTTCGAATAAAGCCGGGAATTCTTGAAATTACATTTTCTGAAGAAAAACCCAGAGAAATACTGCCGGAGAAAATAGAACTCGATGTCATATACGAAGATAAATCTTTTCTCGTCATTAATAAAGCGCCGGGAATTGTGGTTCACCCTGCCGCCGGAAACTGGTCGGGAACTATAGTCAACGCGCTTGCCGGGCGCGGTAAATTTTTCAAGGAAAAGGCCGCCGGAAATTTAAGGCCGGGTATCGTTCATAGATTGGACAAAGATACCTCCGGCTGCCTCATCGTCGCAAAAAATTCAAGTGCCCATTTTAAGCTTACGCGTCTTTTTAGCGCTCGTAAAGTGGAAAAGACTTACGCTGCAATTACATATGGCGTTCCAATAAAGGATACTGAAAGAATAGTCACGTTGATAGGAAGGCATCCCATTGACAGAAAAAAAATGTCAATCGTTGAAAAGAACGGCAGGGAAGCAATAACTATATATGAAGTAGTAAAAAGTGGCATTGTTGATGATGTTTCGCTGGCACTGCTTGATATTAAGATACTTACAGGCAGGACCCATCAGATACGTGTCCACCTCGCCTCCCGAAAAATACCCGTGCTCGGCGACACTGTTTACGGCGGACACCAGGACTTCCCTGCCCCGCGCCAGATGCTTCACGCATGGAAAATAAGCTTCCCGCACCCTGAATCGGATAAGCTGATTGAACTGGAAAGTCCCCTGCCCTGCGACTTTCAGGAAATATGCGACAGATTTTGAATTTATATCTTTCTGTCCGTCAGATAGTTGAGAAAGTCAAAGAGAAGCTGTCGATATTTATTATCTGGAAAAAGGGAAAGTATTCCAGATGCCTCGGCAATATAAGAATTAGTCATTTCTTCTACGGTTCTCTCTGCGCCTGAGCACCTTATGAGAATTCTAGCTTTTTCGAGGGATGAAGATGAAAAGTTTTCGTGTCCCATGTATGAGAGGAGTTCACTTCTGTCGGACACGGAAAGATTTCCCAAGGCATTTATAATCAACATCGTAGGTTTTTTCTCGCGTAGGTCGGACCCCACAGGTTTGCCGAACTTGGACTCTTCGCCGAAAATACCAAGCCAGTCATCGCGCAGCTGAAACGCAACTCCGGCAAGAGACGCGAATTTTCCGAGTGATTTTACTCTTTCATTTGCCATATCAGAAGATTCGAGCGCAATAGCGGCACCTGCCGTCGCGCAGAAACGTAGAAGGATTCCTGTTTTCATCCTTATCATCTCAAGAACATCCGGCTGGGTTATCGAGTCAAAATCTCTATATGAAAATTCCACATCGAGTGCTTCGCCTGAAATAAGTTCCCTGTTGACAAGTGTTTGCATTTTTCGGGAGAGTGTGAGTACTACTTTTGGGGGAATTCCGGTGTCTTCCGATTTTAGCAGCATATTCATGGCCCATCCCTGCATAATATCGCCCGCCAGTATCGCGAAATCGGTCCCGAATTTTCTAAAGTCCCCCCCTGCCCCGCCGAAAGTTTCTGCGGCCTTCCTTTCCAGGAACTTGTGCGCTGTCGGAAGTCCGCGTCTAAAGTCGTCGTTATCGATAATATCGTCGTGGACCAGCGTCCAGTTGTGATATATCTCGACTGCGGCCGCGGGGAAATAAGATTTTTCTATGTCGCCGCCGAGAAGTCCACAACTCCAGGTCAGGAGTGCGGGTCTGAGGCGCTTTCCGCCCCTGCATGGATAGTCACGGACGGCTTCCTTCAGAGATTCCGGACGAATGGATGCCGGAAAATCGTCATTTCTTATAATATCGTCAATTTTTTCTTGTACCTGGCGAAGTTCTTCACGCATGTTTTATCTCCGGTACTGCGTTGCAATGAGTGCGTAACGGTCTTAAATTAGCACAGGAATTGGATAATTAAATATGCTGGAGAGCTGAATATGAAATTACTTGTAACGGGTTCAAGCGGGCTGCTCGGCTCGGACATCGTTTATCTTGCGGAGAGACGGAATATCAGCACCGTGAAGGTTTGCCTTTCTCAGAGACCCGGATTTATTTCTGCGGATATAACGACAGAAGAAGGAATAAAAACAATCCGAAACCTTGAATGGGACGCACTTGTACACACTGCCGCATGGCGCGACCCCAATGTCTGCGAAAAAGATCCGGACAAAGCTTATTCTATAAATGGGAGAGCCACAGGCTTACTCGCAAGCTTGGCAAAAGAGCGCAACGCCAAATTTCTTTATATATCAACGGACTACGTTTTCCCGGGCACAAATCCGCCATATAGAGAGGTTGACCCGGTAAAACCATTGAATATTTACGGAAAAGCGAAACTCGCAGGGGAAGAGGCCGTCAGGAAAATCTCAGATCATTTTTTAATACTCAGGGTGCCAGCGCTTTATGGAATCAGGGCCGGACTTGCCGCAAGTCCCCTTATTGATTCGACACTTAAGGCGCTGGATTCTGGCAAGGACTGGGACATGGAGGACACAATAATAAAATATCCCACATATACGGGCGATGTTGCTGATGTTGTCCTCTTTCTCCTAGGGAAAAACGCTTCAGGGACATATCAATTCAGCGGTCAGGAGAAGGGTACACGTTACGAAATGGCGCTCGCCATCGCCGAGGCGACAGGGAAAAGTTCTGCAAAAATACGGAGGATGCCCGCGCCGCCGGAAGCAGATGCAACACGGCCAATCGATGCTCATCTTTGCATGGACAAGCTTATTGAGCTTGGGTTTGACTCTACGCTTCCATCTTTTAAGGAACGCGTCAGGCAGCTTTGGCAAGCGGGACTTCTCGGCTCTTAGGCTTTGGATATATTCATCAAGTCTTTTGAACACTGCTGGAACTCGGCAAGCAACGCCTTTTTATCATCGGGCGTAGATGCCGCAGAGAGGGTAGATTTGATTTTTTCGATATGCTTTTTTAAGTAGTTGATTTTTATAGCTTTAACGCAGTCGCGCATAGCCTTTTCCTGAAATTCCTTGTCATACTCGTGATGCCGCGAGAGAATTGCGGTTATTGCCGGGTCGGGATTTGAATTCATTTCGTCAAGGATTGCCTTTTCTGCAAACTCCCATTCTCCATTGATTGTAAACTGGATAACCTTTTCCAGCGCACGTCCGGCGGAGGTCTGACTTATCATTTCATGAGGAAGCTCATTTTCCAAATATTTCCCCACAGTCCCGTGACAAAGCGATAAGGCAAGCAGCAGTTCCTCAGCCTTACCTACGGCATTGTCGGCTTCCACATTTACTGAGAATGCCGCATTTTCGCGCGTCGGGGCAAAGCTCATTCTGTCAGAATACCTGGAGGCGTTTGAGCTGAGCCGCTTCATTTCCTTGAAGACAGCGCTTTCAGATATTTTCAGAAGTCCCGCTAGTTGAGTGATATAGGATGATCGGGTAACGGTGCTTTGAATTTTAGTGAGGTATGAAAGGATTTCTTCTACCGCCCTGCCCTTTCCTTCGGCTGTCGAAACATCATTGTTGGAAGAAGCTTCTCGGAAAATAAAATCAAAAAAACCTTCCGCCGAATTCACTGCGTTTTCGATTGCTTCAGGCCCTTGTAGTCTGAGAAGCTCATCTGGGTCTTTGCCAGATGGGAAGGACACTATTTTCACATCGAACCCGAGGGGAATCACAATATCTATAGATCTGAGGGCTGCTTTTTTTCCGGCTGAATCCGAATCAAAAGCGATATAAAGTGTATTGGCAAAGCGTTTTATCTTTGATGCCTGTTCAATTGTAAATGCCGTTCCCTGAGGTGCTACGGTATTTTCATGCCCTGCCCTGTGCATGGCAATCACATCCAGCTGTCCCTCGCAAAGTATCGCGAAACCTTTCTTCTGGATGGGCTGTTTTGCAAGGTGAAGTGCGTAAAGAATGGAACTCTTTTTAAAAATCGCGGTCTCGGGGCTGTTGACGTATTTTCCGCCCTCAAAATCCTTTTCGACTGTGCGCCCGCTGAAGGCCACGACGTGCCCCTGCTCATTACAAATAGGAAACATCAGCCGGTTGCGAAAACGGTCGTAATATCCTTCGGAATTCTGGCGCTCTACAATCAGGCCGGCATCAAGGAGTTCAGCAGTGGAAAACCCTTGTGATAATGCCCATCGCATCCCGGCATCCCAGGAATCGGGTGCGGCTCCTATTCCGAACTGCGAGGCTACGTCCTTCGGAATATCCCTAGTCTTGAAATATTCTGAAACGGCAGAAGACGGATTTTCAAAAAGAGAGCGATGGAAAAAATCGCTTATTTTTTCATGGATGAGGTAAAGTCGATCTCTTGAAACAATTGAACCTGAAGAACTTGATGAAAAAGAGCTTTTCTGCTCCGTTTCGGGAATTATTACACCCAGTTTGCGGGCAAGTATTCTCGCCGCCTCAGGAAAATCAACGGATTCCATTTCCATCACGAAGGAAAAAACGTTGCCGCCCTTACCGCATCCGAAGCAGTGATATATCTGGCGTTCGGGATTGACCTTGAATGATGGGGATTTCTCTTGGTGGAATGGGCAGCAGGTCTGCCATGAGGCGCCAGCCTTTTTCAAAGGCACATAACTGTTTATGAGGTCAACAATGTCACAGCGGGTCCTTATTTCTTCTATAACATCTTCAGGAATATGCTTATTCATCTATTTTGCCTGTGTCTCTACACGAGTTTTTCGTGATATTTTTTTTTCTGGCAGCGCCAGCGGAGCGGGATGCCGCAGATTCGTCCAGTCGAACTGGCTGGCTAGGAGCGGGTTATTTCCTTAAGGCGCGTTTTAATTTCAGCGCGTTTTTCACTCAGTGCCGGGTTTTTATCAGTAAGCCTGAGATACCTTTCATAAAAAGGCTTTGCCTTCGAGGCATTATTCATATATTTGTCCAGGAATACGGCAAGGTTAAGTACGACCAGATGGTTTTCCTGATCTGCCTTGTATGCCTTTATGAAAAAATCCAGTGCTCTCTTCTTTGCGTTGGTACCGGCAAAAATAAGGCCGAGCTGGTTCCACGGCGCGGGGTCATTCTTGAAACGCGGATTTCTGAGAGCAAGCGCATAATATGACGAGGCTCCCGACATTTTTAATTTATTCATGGACTCGGCGAGAAGGATGACAGTATTCATGTCGGAGGGCTTCAGTTCATAAGCCTTTTTCAGAAACGGCAATGCCTGTTCGTATTTTTTTTGTGCCACGAAGAGCCTTCCCAATGTGTGGTTGGCTATGAAGCTGTCAGGGGAATTTTTTACAGCTTTCTCAAGACAGCCTACGGCAAATTCCCTTTTGTTGTCAGCGTCCATCGCAAGGCCTTCAATTATAAGGGCAGAAATGTTTTCGGGTTCCCGTTCCAGAACGCACGATGCCATGTCTTCGGCGTTTTCCCATTTACCTTCCAGAGATAGCTTGAGGCTCTGGTCGAGCAACTGCGAAGTGCTTAATGACTTATATTTTTTACCGCACGACACGCAAAACGCCAGCAGCAAAACAGCGAAGAAGATAGGTAAAAGTCTATTCATATCAGTATCTGCACCATTGTTTGTTCAGAATATCTACAAGTTAAATCATATTGTGCATTTTTCAAATCGCTTACCATGTAAAACCCATATTGAAATGGAAACGGAGCTTTTTGTCAAGTCCATCGACATTATTCATAATGGGGTAGGCAAGGTCAAGTTTTATCGGTGCATTCACGTAAGGAACCTTTATCCTAAGTCCGTAACCGGCGCCCATATTTATAAGACTCGGCGAAAGCGTATAGGAACTTCTCCATGCATTGCCCACGTCGCAAAAGACTGCGCCTCGGATGAATTCGTAGATAGGATGCGTAACTTCAGTTGTAAGTAGCATCATGGTCTGGCCTCCCCAGGGAATTTCGTCACCCGCAACATTTACGGTCGAGGATACAGATCTATACGGAAAGCCTCGAAGCGACTCACCGCCGCCCAGAAAATACCGTTCATAGATAGGGACATCGCCGCTATGGTTGAAATTGCTTACTGTCCCCATTTTACCGCCGAAATGGAACACCAGCGTTCTTTCTTCCCAAAATTTCCAGTTGAAATACTGGCTGGCTTTACCTTCGAGCCTGTAGTAATTATGCGTCGCGCCGAGCGCCTGCGAAGTAACCTCCGAGAAAAGGTTGAGTAAATAGCCGGAAGTAGGTTCCATCATACTGTTCCTCGTGTCTCTTGTTATACCAAAATTTGTCGCGCCGACAAGATCGGTACCTTCCTCGTCAAGAAAAGGCTGTGTCAGCCAGTCGTCCATTTTGTAAACTCTTACGGAACCGAACTTATAGCCGCCTGTTACTGAGGTGAAATCATCGAATACCTTCTTTGTCAGATCAACTCTGCCGCCGATACGCCTTTCGCGCCAATATTCGTATATGGCTTCGTTCATATAGCCGGTGACATCCAGCTTAAGGGGCATGTCCATGAGCCACGGCTCAGTGAAGTTTACGTTCAAGTCCATTCTGTCAAGACCAAATATAGCCTGGGCCCTTACACGCTGACCGCCGCCCCTGAAATAGTTGTCTGGGTTGAACAGGTCAAAGTTGGTCTGACTTAACTCAACCATACCGAGTATGCTGTCAGAGTCCGAAAAGCCGCCCCCGAGTTTTAGGTGCGCCGTATCTTTTTCCTTGACGTTGAAATCTATATTTTTAGTATTGGGTTCGCCAGAGGCCACCGCCACCGCCTCTACGTCCTCAAAATATCCCATTCCCATGAGTCGGGACTTACTCGTTTCTATCCTGTTTTTGTCAACGGGGTCACCGGGCTGAATGGCGAGTTCTCTTCTTATAACCTTGTCTTTTGTTATGGTATTCCCCGATATATTAACATCGTGTACCGTGTATACTGAACCTTCCTTCATTCGGTATTCGATATCGACTGTATGGGTTTTATAATCGGGTATTCTTATCACTTGACAGAAATAGTCTGCATAGCCGAGCGCATTATACCTGTCATTGAATGCGTCGACATCCTTTCTTTCTTGGCGGTTATCATATATGTCACCCGGCTTGAGAAGCAGGTATTCGCGTAGGTCCTCACCCGAAAATTTCTCATTTCCGACAATCGTTATTTTTCCGACCTTATACGGTTCGCCTTCAAAAAGTGTAAATGTAATGTTAGCATATTCGGGGTCATCCGGAACCTGCTCTACTTTGATGTCATTAACCTTGAAGTCGAGGTAGCCTTTGTTCCAGTAAAGGTCGCGGAGACGAATCTTATCATTCTGTAGTTCATCGCGATTAAGAAGGCCCATATCGAGGAGCCAGCTGAGATAAGAATGCTGGTTGACGATTGATGTTTTGAGTGTCCAGTTTGAGAAGACAGTATTCCCAACAAACTCCACATTATTTACCCTTAACCTGAGGTTCTCATTGATATCAAAGATAACATCCACATATCCGTCATCGGCTTCCTTGAGAAGCGGAGTAACTTTGGCGTCATAATAACCTTTTGACTGGTAATGCTTTCGGAGTGATTCGGTACTTGTCTTCAGTTTATTGTCATCAAGAGGGACATCGGCAACCAATGATATCTGCTTCGTCAGGTCTACCGTGTCGAATTTCTTATTTCCCTTGAAAATTATATTTTTGATCTTTGGCTTAGGACTAACTTTTATTATGATATTTATTTTACCGTCTTCGGCTTTTACCGTTTCGGAAACGACGTCCGTGAAAAATCCCGTTGAGTAAAGACGCTTTATGTCCTTATTTAAAACATTCTGATCAAACTGATTCCCGCTTTTTGACTGGAGATTGTATTCAAGCAAGTCTTGTGAAAATTTATAAGGTCCGATCTGTTCGAAGGTTATCTTGCCTACTTTTTCAGCTCGGATGCTGACAGAGAGTACCATTACCGTAGAAACAAAGAAAAATAGCGTAATTTTTTTTAGGAAAATACCGGTCACTGTCCACTCCTGTTCATGCTGTTGTTGTCGTTTTTTGCGGGGTTATCTTCGTCGCTGTAGCGGCTGTTGCTCCGAAATTCCATAATCTGCGGAATAAATTTGAGTCCGACTATCCCTGTTGCGCCGTTTCGGTTTTTCTCAACTATAAGTTCGGCGTCAACTCCCTTTTCAAGTACTTCAGGCGAAACGTCTTTTGTCTCGTCTCTGTCGCGGTGAAGGAATACAACTATATCGGCATCCTGCTCTATAGCTCCCGATTCGCGAAGGTGGCTCAGGCGTGGTTTAGAGGCCTTGCCTGACGTTTTTTCCACTTCCCTGTTGAGCTGTGCCAGAACAAGTACGGGAATATTCAGGTCTTTGGCCAGTTTTTTTATACCGCTTGATATCTCGGCCACTTCCTGCTGCCGACTGTCGATATTGCTGCCGGCCTTCATGAGCTGAAGATAGTCGATGACGACAATGTCTATATTGTGCTTCATCTTCAAGCGTCTTGCCTTTGCCGAAAGCTCGGCTATCGTTATACCGCTTGTCGGATCTATAAAAATATTGGCGTTTCTCAATGTACCTGCCGCCTTCGTCAGACGCATGAGCTCGCCCTTCTTGTTAAATGAGCCGTCGTAGAAACGGCTTTCCGAAACTCCAGCCTCGGTACAGAGAAGCCTTCTTGTAAGCTGCTCCGCCGTCATTTCCAGACTAAAAAAGGCCACACTTCTGCTCTTACTGGCCTTGAGTGCTATATTTCTCACGATATTGAGTGCGAGCGAGGTCTTCCCGATTGAGGGACGCGCCGCCAACACTATCATTTCGCCAGGCTTGAGTCCGATGATGAGCCGGTCAAGATCACAGTATCCCGTCGGGATTCCGATCTCGACCTGGTTCATTATTATTTTTTCCACCTGCCGGAAGGTTTCTTCTATATACTTGCTGAATTCTATAATTTCAGGCTGCGTATGTCCGTGCCTTATGTTATAAATATCGCTTTCTATCTCGCCGACTATTTCTTCGACGTCTTTATCTGGTGAATAGCATTTCTCAAGTGACTGGGCACATGTGCCTATCATTTCGCGGAGTATCGAGTAGCCCCTTACAATCCTGCACCATTCTTCCATATTTGCCGTGGTCGCAATGGAATTCTGGATGTCAAGAAGAAACATCTCCCCGCCGATATGTTCGAGACGGCCTTCGCGTGAAAGCCTGTCGGCCACGGTGATAATGTCAATGCCCTTGTCCTCTTTCTGCAACTCCAGTATTGCCCGGCCTATCGCCCTGAACGCGGGCGAATAGAAGACTTTTTCCGATCCCAGCTTTTCTATGAATGTATCAACGCAGGGCCTCGGCTCCAAGAGCATTGACGCCAGTACGGCCCTCTCAGCTCCTGGATCGTGGGGCTGAGGCCGTTCCTGTGCCTGTACCGGCGAAATGGAACGCTCTCTTATTCCGGCGGTTTTTTCAATTTTCTCAGCAGCCGCCATTGTCAGGGCCTGGCAACCTTGACTTTGATCATGGTTTTAATCTGCGGATGCAGCTTCGCTTCCACTTCGAAGGACCCGAGCTGTTTTATGTGTTTGTCCAGCTTTATTTTCTGGTAAGGCACTTCAATACCATTTTCGGCAAGCTTCTCAGCTATCATTCTGGCATTCACCGCACCGTAGAGCTGGTCGTCATCAGCAGCTTCCATGGTTATAACAACTTCGCTATTAGCAAATTTGAGAGCCATTTCGGAAGCCTTGGCAAGCTCAACTTTGCGGTTCTCTTCGATTTTCCCTCTGCGTGCTTCAATGGCGCGAAGCGCGCCGGGAGATGCTTTCGCAGCAAGCTTTCTCGGAAGAAGAAAATTTCTCGCGTATCCGCTCGACACGGATATTTCTGCACCCGCGAGTCCTACATTCTCAACATCCTCAAGCAATATCAATTTAACAGAAGCCATCTGGAATCTCCTTGATTAATTTACATACAGGTTTTCTGATAGTTCACTCAGTATACGAGGCTGAGTACCCTGGCTCTTTTTATAGCCGCGCTGAGCATCTTCTGATGCCTGAGGCATGTACCCGTAATCCTGCGTGGAAGTATCTTGCCTTTTTCCGTCTGGAACTTTTTAAGAAGTTCGGGTTCAAGAAAGTCAATGTAGTTCACACAGGCTTCGCAAAAACGGCATATCTTCGGCGTCACCGTTTTTTTTCTTCTCTTTTTATTTCTGTTGTTCTGCTGCATCATATCCTCCTAAAAATATTTATTGTTTTAATTTTAGATCTTTCTAATATTCTGTTTGGGTCAAAAAGGAATGTCGTCCTCGGCTTCATCGTCCTTAAATGCCTCTTCCGGCACTCTGGGCGGCTCTTCGTTCTGAGGACGCTGTCTCTCCTGACGCGGAGCGTCGGACGGGAATGGGCGCTGCTGCTGTTCTCCCCCGCGGGAAGAATTCTGCTGGCCTCCGGACTGATAGCGCTGCTGTCCGCCCTGATAACGCTGGGAGCGTTCTTCGCCGCCGTAATCGCCGCCGCCGTGGGAATAAGAATCGCCCTGGTCATCGCCTTGATTCTGGTCACGTCCAGGCTTTCCGGATATAAACTGGACTCTTTCAGCCAGGACTCTCAGGCGAGAGCGCTTGGCACCGCTGTCCCGTTCCTCCCATTGGTCATACTGGAGTCGGCCCTCAATGAAAACAGGTGCCCCCTTCTCAAGAGAACGGTCACACTGCTCGGCCTGTTTCCCCCAGACTATTATCTCGACAAAACAGACTTCCTCTTTTTTCTCCTGACCATTAGCACTCGTAAAGCGGCGGTTCACCGCGAGTCCGAATTCACATACCGCGGCACCGCCAGGCGTAAACCTCAACGCGGGCTCTCTGGTAAGGTTTCCCATCAGGAATACTTTATTCAATGAGGCCATTTAAATTCCTCCCGGCTTTTCTGGCTCAGGCCATGATTTCCTTGTTGCTTATTTTTTCGGGACGCTCATAGGTTGTAATCATGAGACGCAATACCCGCTCGTCAAGACGGTATTTATCCTTTATCCCGTTAGCGCCGACCGGGGAGCAGCTGAATACGAAATGCCAGTAAATCCCGGCTTTTCTCTTCTTTATTTCCCTAGCAAACTGCTTACGCCCTAGGAATTTGGGCTCTTCCATCACTCCACCGAGACTTTCAACGTATTTACCGAATTCCTCGGCAAACGCCTTTCCGTCATCGTCCATCTTCCTGATTTCCAGAATGAACACCGATTCGTACTTTTTCAAATTTTCATCCTCCAGATTATTATTTGAACTTTAATTGATTTTTTCTGTTTTCTTTTCGCCGCTAGGCGATACGTCAAAGTTGTTGTAACGGTTCATCGCCGACTCTATGTCCCTTGAAAGCATGAATTTTACCGCCTCTGCGGCCTCTTTTCGTACTTTCTCAAAAATCTCGGACTCTTCGGATGAAAATCCCGAAAGAACGTGATCAATCTGGGGATTGTTTCCGCCCGAACGGCCTATGCCGACCCTCAGCCGCGGAAATTCCTGTGACCCCATTTCGTCAATGACGGACTGGACACCGTTATGCCCGCCGCCACTACCGCTCTTTCTAATCCTCATCCTGCCGAGAGGCAGGTCCATATCGTCATATACAAGAAGCATCTCCGGCGCACTGATTTTTTTACGTGCGCACAGCGAAGCGACAGCCTTGCCGCTCAAGTTCATGAATGTCAATGGTTTCTGCAATATCAGCTTCGAGCCCCTAAAACGGCCTTCCCAGAAAGTACTGGAACACTGTTCCTTTTTCTCAAAAGTACCGGAAAGGGTTTCAAGAAGCGAGTCTATTACCATAAAACCGGCATTATGACGGGTTCCTTCGTATTCCCTTCCAGGATTCCCGAGGCCCGCTACCAGTTTCAGCGTATGCGCAGAGTCAACAGACATTATTCAATATTCCTGAACAGCGTTTTAACATTAGGCCTTCTTCTTGTCCTTGCTATCTTTCTTGTCCTTGCTATCTTTCTTGCCCGCGGCAGGCGCCGCAGGTGCCGCAGTTCCGGCAGCAGGTGCTGCGGTTCCAACAGCAGGCGCCGCATCTTCCGCAGCAGCCACAGTAGCTTCAAGCACACTTGGAATAAGAACATGGAATACGACAACGTCTGGCGTGTCTTCAGATTTTACGCCTTCGGGAAGGACGATATCCTTCACGTGTATAACCTGATTGACGTCAAGAGAGCTGACATCCACTTCGATTGCGTCCGGCAGTTTTGCGGCAAGACATGATACCATTATAGAATGCATGGGCTGTTCAAGTATCCCGCCCATAGCTTCTCCGACCGGTGTGCCTTTAGGATGGACCATTACGGCAGTCCTGACGACTTCATCCATTCTGACTTCCTGAAGGTCTATATGCAGTACCATGTTTTTGAGAACATCTTCCTGTACTTCCTTTATCAGAGCCTTCCTTGTCTCGCCGTCATCCAACTTTATGTCGATAAGGTGAGAATCCTTGTGCGAAAAGAGACTCCAGTCCCGTGCTTTTACAGAGACTGCGACAGAGTCTTTGCCCTTGCAATAAAGAATTCCCGGAATTGCACCGGCGCGGCGTGCCCTTCTGGCATTGCCTGTTCCTTTTTTAGTTCTCAGCTCAATGTTAAGAACTTTTTTTACTTTGTTCATGTTTTCCTTTCCTTGCGATTTTTTTATTTTATGGAAATACTAATTTATTCTGAACAGACTGGAGACAGATTCCCCAATATGTACTCTTCTTATAGCTTCACCGAGAAGCGGTGCCACGCTAAGTATCTTTACTTTTCCACCGCATGCATCAGGTATCGGAACTGAATTTGTCGTTACTATTTCTTCGATGTTACTTTCCTGGAGCTTCTGGCGGCCTTTTTCATTGAGAAGGCAATGTGTAACCGCCGCATAAATCTTACTGGCGCCCTGACGCTTGAGCAGCTCTGCTGCGGCAATAAGAGTGCCTGCCGTTGAGGTAAGGTCATCGGTAAGCACACATATCCTTCCCTTCACATCGCCTACGAGATGTGAAGATTCGACATCATTTGCGTTTATTCTTCGTTTGGCTACGACCGCAAATCCGGCATTGAGGCTTTCTGCGTAAGACATCCCCATTTTTACGCTTCCCGAGTCGGGGGAAACCACCACGCCTTCGCTGCCTATTTTATCCTTAAGATAGGCTACGACAACTGGTTTTGCGTAAAGGTGGTCTACCGGTATATCGAAAAATCCCTGTATCTGCTGAGAATGCAAGTCCATAGTTATTATCCTGCTTACGCCGGCCACAGTAAGCAGATTGGCTACGAGCTTAGCGGTGATTGGAACGCGCGGCTGGTCTTTCCTGTCCTGCCTCGCGTAACCGAAAAAGGGAATCACCGCCGTAATCCTGGCGGCTGACGCACGGCGCGCGGCGTCAATCATTATAAGAAGCTCCATGAGGTTTTCATTGGGCGGCGTACAGGTCGGCTGTATGATAAAAAGGTCGGCCCTGCGAATATTATTTTTGTACTTTACAAATATCTCGCCATCGGGAAAATGACTGAGTTCGACTTCTCCCAGTGATGTTTTGAGATATTCGGCAATGTCTTCCGCGAGTGCGCGGTGAGCGCCTCCCGAATAAAGACAGATGTCATTCGGCACACAAGGTATTACTCCACCATTCACTTCGGGCCCCTCTGTTTTAAGTATTTATCCAGCAAGATAATACATAACGGGAGACCGAAAATGCGGCAATACCGCACTCGGATCCGGCCGCTGTGGTTGTGCTAAATTAAGCACAAATCCTGTTATGGATTATCAGGCCTGTTTATAAATCGAAGCGTTAAATGTAGCAGTTCTCCAGTTCTTTGCAAGGCAGAAGAAGCTGGAGAACTTATTTTTTTTGAAAAATCTGATTGTGACAACTATGCGAATGTAATGTATCCGTTGGCACCGTAGCGGAAGTTGATGCGGCGTCCTTCCGCACTGGAAGTATCCGCAGCTATGCACATTGCGCTGCTTAAATAGCCTG
>MHBG01000083.1:0-17609 GCA_001804785.1 Lentisphaerae bacterium GWF2_45_14 | reverse complement strand
CGCATGATTCGCATCGCCGCCGCCATGCCCGGTTCCGTCAACTTTTGTTTCGTATTTCGTGGTCTTTCCGGCTGCGTTGTCAAAGACAAAAATAGTGCCTTCCTCGTGATTTCCCCAGAGCCGCCCGCGTTGTCCGATGATATGCAGATTGCGTCCCGCTTTTTCACCGGTGGTATTGAAACACATGATAAATGAAACGATAGTGCCGTTTGCATAGCGGATATTTACACACTGGTTGTCTATAACATCCTTTTTGACATTGTAAATGCATTCAAGGTCATCAGGCGGAAAAATATTGGATTCCGCGGCTTTGCTTCGATATGCGCAGTCCGTAAGTTCGCAGTCCTTACATTTTTCAGGAAGCAGAGGATTTGGGTTAAAGACCAGCGAATCGCCGAAGGAATTGAGCGACACGGGGCGGCTTCCGGTAAACCAAGTCATCAGATCAAGGTCATGACTGGATTTTTCCATCAGTGCGCCGCCGCTGAATTTCGAATAGCGCCGCCATGGACGCCGACTGATGGTTGAAGTTTCGCCGAACCCTGCCAGTTCATCAGCCTCAATCGCTACGACCCGGCCAACGGCGTTGCCCGAAATTAATTCATGTACTTTCCTGTAAAATGGCGTCGACCGCAATACAAATCCTATCAATAGGCGTCCCTTATTGGCGTGTTCAGCGTCAAGAATTGCTTCGCCGTCCTCCATCGTTGTGCACATGGGCTTCTCGAGGGCCAGTGGAATTCCGCGTTCAATGAGGGGAATTGCCGATTCGCGGTGCAGATAGTTTGGGGTACAGACGACAGCGCCGTCAATATCCTTGTTGTCTTTTAATAAATCAGATAAATTGTCATAAAATGGAATAGACTCGCTGAGTCCGCTTGCCGCGATAAAGCCTTTTCTGCTGGAATGTTCAGGATCAGCAACTGCCACTACTTCTATTTCGGGCGATTTCGAGTAAGGTTTCGCGTAAGAAAGACTGCGCGCTCCACATCCGACAAATACTACTTTGTACTTTTTCATGACTGTTCCATTCTTGTTTTATTGATATTTTCACCTGTTGATATATAATTATAGGTACTTAATAAAATTAAACCATGTATTTTTTCACTGGACAGCATGTCAAATTTAATCATAGAAGACAACCTTTTGCGAAAAGTCAGGATATACAAGCTTCTGAAAGGTCAACAGAAAATCCATGACGACTACGGCCTCTGGATATGCCTCGGGAAAGCCGGATGCACAAGTGTGGCTCATCATGACCCTATACCACGCAGCTTTGAGTTCTACAATATCAGCCACATGTGGAAGGGCCGCGGCTGGTTCTGGACACCAAAAGAGGGACGGAACAACTTTAACGCCGGTTACGGTGTTATGCTCCAGCCGGGATTAACCCATGACTACAACGGCTATGATTCTTATACGGAGGATTTTATCTGCTTTACGGGACCACTCGCCGACCGGATGGCCCGCAGCGGCATCATCACCCCCGGAATAAAAAAGATTGGGCCGCTTCGGCTCCTTCCTCCTATAATAGAAATGGCCTCAAATCCAAGCCGCGACTCCCAGATAAAAGCGAATATCGCCCTTCAAAATATCCTCGTGAAACTTTATTTTGAAAACCTTCATGATGAAAAGAAAAGCTCTTCCAATGATGCCATTGAAAATCTGATTCAGGAAATCATCAGTACCCCATCGAAGTGGTGGACAGTCTCTGAAATGGCTGAGACCGTGAACCTGAGCATCAATCAGTTCATCAAAGTTTTTACAAAACAAACAGGACTGACACCCAAAAAATACATCGACACATTAAAAATAAAGCTCGCCGCCGAAACCCTTCATAATTCTTCGGAAAACCTTGCGCAACTCGCAGCTAGGCTAGGGTATCGCGACCCCTTTCACTTCAGTAAGCGCTTCAAGGAAATAACGGGATTTTCTCCCGCCAACTACCGTCAACAGGGAAAATGCCCTTTCAAAACCGTTTGAAAAATCCTCGTTTCCCCTGTATTCTTCATCATTTGAATAATAAAGCGGGCTTGAAATGTCAGATTTTTTTCGTTGTCCATATTGCGCTAAAAACATTGAAACGGCGGCGGGCTCCCCTGCCCTTGAGGTATGTCCTTTCTGTACCACAACATACCCAAATTCAGTAAAGAAATTTGTACCAGGCACACAAATCGGAGGTTATGAACTCATCCGCATACTCGGAGTCGGCGGAATGGGAATCGTATATCTGGCCATACAGAAGTCCGTAGGACGGGAAGTCGCACTTAAGATACTTCCGGCAAATCTCGCGGCAAATGAGGAGCACTGCCAGCGATTCTTTCGCGAAGTCCGCACTCTGGCCATGATCGAACACCCCAACGTCGTGCAGGCCATAGAGGCAGGGGTTGACGGAGATAAACTCTTTTTTTCCATGACTTATGTAAAGGGCGAAGATATAAGAAAAATGATCGGTGAAGGAAAAAGAATTCCGGAGATCGAAGCCCTTAAAATTGTTCTCAAAACAGCCGAGGCACTATGCTTCGTGTGGGAAAAACATAGAGTAATCCATCGGGACATCAAGCCCGGTAACATAATGCTGTCAGATAACGACAAAGAGGTCAAGCTGATGGACCTGGGAATATCAAAAAACCTGAATCTCGGTGCCGACTTTACCGCGGAAGGAATCATGGTAGGCTCCCCGTCATACATGAGCCCCGAACAGGCCAGAGCCCTTAAAAGCGTTGATTTCAGGGCCGACATTTATGCACTGGGCGGAACGTTCTATCACATGATAACCGGAATACTCCCCTATGATGCGGACAGCTCCATCGACATAATTACAATGCATATGAGCGACCCTATCCCCGACCCGAGAAAAACAGTCCATTCAATATCCGCAAAATCTGCCGCCATCATCAGTAAAGCAATGGCGAAAAAACCCGAGTACCGCTTTCCTGACTGGCCCTCCATGATAAATGCCGTCAATGATGCACTAGCTTCACTCGGTGCCGAAACCGACGAAGAGGAAGAGGAAGAGGAAGAGGAAGAACAACAGATGCATCAGGCCGCCCCTCCCGCTAAAAGGACGAAACGTGTCAGGCTAATTCTGCCGTGGCACAGAATGGCGGCACTGCTTGTCCTGCTGATACTTTTCATCATGGCCTTTTCGGCAGTCGTAAAGAAAAGCATCCTGGAAGAGCGCATCAACAATGCAAGGCGCGGCCTGAGCGCAGCAAAAATACTCATTACAAGAAAATCCCCGCAAGACAGGGCAAATGCTATCGCGCTGCTCGAAAATGTGCAAAAAATGAGTATGCCCGCTTTCGCTCGGGAAGCTTCTCAAATACTGAATGATCTTCGAAAAGATTTCCTTGACGATAGAAAAAAGGAAGATAAAGGAAAAGCCCGAAAAGCACTTGAAATCCTTAAATCCACCTCCGCTAAACTTGAACTTTCCGATAAGTTTGAAGAAGCCCTCATGATCTGGGAAAATTACAAAGTCAACGGCGAATACAAGGATGATAAAAAAATCATTAAGGAAATCGAGTTCTCTTCAGAATACCTGAAAAGAAAAATAAAATTAAAAAAGGAAGGGCTCCTCGATGAGTAAAGAAAAAAATTTCGCAATCGAAAGACCGCACGTCAACCTTCTGAAGTGCTATTTTGTTATCTCTCTGCTTTCAGGCCCGTTCTTTTTTATCCTTTTTCCCTATCTCTTCTGCAAATATCATACTCTCCGGTATAAATTCGATGAAGAGGGTATTACTGTCGCGATGGGGCTGCTTTTCAGAAGAGAAGTGCACCTCACATACAGCCGCATACAGGATATACATATAATTTCCGGCGTAATACAGCGCTGGCTCGGACTCTCCGAAATTCAGATACAGACGGCAGCGGGCAGCGCCGCAGCCGAAATAACAATCGAAGGAATCCTCGAATATGAAGAGTTGAGAGACTTTTTCTACGCCAGAATGCGAGGTTTCCAAAACGCACTTACGCAGTCCCCTGCCCCGTCCGCACATCCGGTAAGCGAAGTTTCTTCGAATGAAACTGTTCCACAGCTCCTGGCCGAGATCCTTTCCGAAATGAAAGCATCGCGTGAAGCTCTCGAGAAAATAAATTTGAAAGGGTAGGAATATGTTTGAAATCATAAAAAACTTAGTGATAAAGTTACTCCGAATACCGCCCGAGCCAGAAAATCCAATGGGTGATTCCAAGTGTATCAAAGTTTTCCGCCCTTCTATTCGCTATTTCAATTACACCATTGCTCTATTGATTCTTAAATCGGCCGTAGGCTTCATTACCGCAGTCATTGTTTACCTGGCAATCATACTTTCAGGCACGCACAATAATCCCACCTCCCTTGCCATTGTAAATATTCTTGCCGCAATCGCATTAATTATTCTGATTCTGAAATTTTTGATAAGCCTTGTAATTCTCAGGCTCGACTATGAAATGAGATGGTACAAAGTTTCCGACAAGGCGTTGCGCATACGAGAAGGCATTGTCAGGGTTAAAGAACTCACAATGGCCTTTGCCAATATACAGAATCTTTCGATATCGCAGGGACCGGTGCAGAGAATGCTGAAAATAGCCGACCTAAAAGTCGAATGCGCAGGCGGTGGCATAAGCCTTGAAAAACAAGAAAGCCGCCCGGAAAACAACCACATCGCCTATTTTAAAGGAATTGACAATGCCGCCGAAATAAAGGAACTCCTTGTCGAGCGGCTAAGGAAATTCAGAGATTCTGGTCTCGGAATGGACCACGAGGAACTTCATCACCAGGCTTCTTCGACCACACTCCCCCCGCAAAGCGATGTAATAAAGCTTCTGTTAGCGATAAGAGACGAAGCCCACGCCTTCCGGCAGAGCGCCCAACAACTATGTCCCTAAAACTGAAACACACCCCGAGTATCTCTGTAGCATTTATGGGCTCTTTATAGGGTGTCTTAGGCGTGGATTCACGCTCATCCAGCCAACAAAGCAAGTCTCCGCCGCAATGCGGGCAGAAGCGATTGCATGTTCAAATCCATGTGCAGCTTGGCCGCGGCCTTCTGACTCCGATGCTTCGCCCACTCCATGCAGTTGGCCACCACTGGAATTGTTGACGAATCCACGGCGTGAACTGCGCTTAACCCCGAAGCTGGAGTACTTTTAAATCAAAGATTGGTGTAAAAGCTCCGAATAATCATATAGCATTAGAGCACGGATTACAAGCTCCGAAATAGCTTTCGTCCGGGGTGACATAGTCCCCAACTGCACGCCAAAGCGGAGTTACACGGTCTTCTCTTTGGAAATCAGTCAATGCTCAGTCGATAGCGGGCAGCTCGTCATAAAGGGGCGGCAAATCGTCTTCTGGCGGCGGGGTTGTAATTTCTCCGATAGCCGCGATGGCTTCCCGGTCGCCATTATCGGCCGCGCGTTTAAGCCACTGAAAACCTTTTTCATAATCTTTTTCCGTACCCTTTCCATCAAAATAGCAGTAAGCTGTTTTGCGTTGGGCTGAAGGATCATTTTTGATTGCCGCCTGTCTGTACCAGTAAAAAGCGGCAGAAGGGTCGGGATCGATAAGACTTCCTTCTTCAAAAAATGAGGCGATATTGTACTGGGCATGCGGCTCGCCGAGTTTTGCGGCCTCAAAAAAATAACCGACAGCCCTAAGCTGGTCGGGTTCCTGACCTATTCCGTCATACGCAAATACCCCGAGCTTGAAAAGTGCATAGGGATTTTTATCCTTTGCCGCCTCCCGATAGAGTCTTATAGCCTCCCCCAGATCATAGTCCACGAATTCGCCGGACTCATAATATTCGGCGAGCTTCACTTTCGCCATCGGCAGCCCCATATCGGCAGCGGCCTTATAGAGCTTGAAAGCCTTCTCCGAATCCGCGGGGATTCCTTCTCCGTATTTATAGCAGAAAGCAAGTTTACCGATAGCCTCGGCATCCTTTTTTGAGGCAGCCTTTCTGACCCAGAATATCATTTTCCCGAGATCTCTCGGACAGCCTCGCCCAAGATAATAACATTCGGAAAGCATTCTCATTGAAGGAACATCGCCTGATTCAGCGGCATATGAAAAAAGCTTGAACGCCTTCTCTTCAGTCTCGCCTTGCGCATCTTCTTTTTCCAATATCAGGGAAGCCAGCTCTCGAAAAGCGGGGATGAACCCCTCACTTTTAAGTTCCTCCAGAAGCTTCTCCGCTTCCTCGGGCTGAGCGAATATCGGTGGCGTCTTAAGCTTCTCGTCCGGTGGAATCCCTGAGGCCAGAGTAAGTGCCAGGTTATACTTTGCCTGCTTGACCCCTGACTCAGCCGCCTTCTTGTACCATAAATATGCGTTATACTCATTTTTCCCTATGCCCAGACCACGCTCATAGCATATTGCCAGGTTGAAACGCGCCGACGGGCTCCCCTGATCAGCGGCTTTCCTGTACCAGAGCACTGCGATATTATAGTTTCTCGACCTGTTCTGTCCGTAAAAATACTCGTTCGCCAACTGGAGCTGAGCCTTAATATCACCGGACTTGGCCCTTATCCGCAACGGGTCGTTCGCTGTTTTATCGTCAAAATCCTCATCTTCGGCACGAAGCACGAACGCAAGAAGAGTGAAAGCAATAAGAAGAATGATTCTTTTTTTCATAGTTCGTAAAGATAGCCCGGTTTGTGCCAAAGTTCAAAAAACTCTTCGCTTTCATCTCTCTGGAATAACGGTGAAACCGTATGGCTTTTACAGATTCAGGACAGAAGACGGCAGACTGGTTTCCAGCACATTCCCAGTGCCGCGGACGGAGTTGCCGATGATAATTTTTTCGGCATTTCTCAAGTCGGAAATAGATATTTTTGTTTCTTCGGCAGCGAGTTCTGAAATCATTTTCCCGCGCCATATTCCGGAAAGCAGCCCGCAAGGGAGTTCGGGCGTATACCATCGGGAGTTTTTTTCTATAAAGATATTCGAGACGGCCCCTTCGGTAATTTCGCCTTTTTCGTTGGCAAATATTACTTCATTGAAACCGTCAGCCGACGCGTCGGCGAACTCTTTATCGTAAAAGGCTCTGTTCGTGGTTTTATGATAAAGGAATATATCGGATGAGAGTGTCCTTTTTTCAGAAAGCTTTATTTTCAGTCCACCGGACGGCCATGGCGGACCTTTTATCTCCACGGGAACGAGTTCCGCGTTGCCACAGGGATCAAGAAGCATCCTCACCCGAAAACGCCCCTTCTCCAATCCGGAAGAAAAAGAGAGAAGTTTTTCCTTTAATGCGTCTTTGTCAAATTTTCGGCCGAAATATAGTTGAGAACTTTCGGCGCGTTTAAGATGCTCCTCAAGAAAAGAGAAAACGCCATCTTTCCATAATATTGTTTCCAGCACCTTGAATTCAGGATCACGCGCTTTGAAAAGAAACTTGCTTTTCAAAAGAGCCTCAGTCCATTCTTCAGAGGGAATTGAATCAGCGACTATTCCACCGCCGACGCCAAGCTCGCATGCACCGTCCTGCCCGGCAGCGAGCGTCCTGATTGCCACGTTAAAACACAAACTGCCTCCCGGCAATACACAGCCGATTGTGCCGGTATATATTCCGCGCGGACTTTTTTCCAGCTGTTCAATTATTTCCATAGCCCTTATCTTCGGAGCTCCCGTTATCGATGCCGCTGGAAAAACCGCACTGAATATGTCATATAGAGAAAGACCGCCGGATAATTTACCGCACACAGTACTGATCATCTGGTGAAGGGTAGCGTATGTATCAACATGAAAGAGAGGGCCCGTCTTAACAGTTCCCGGCACACATATGCGCCCCAGATCATTCCTGACCATATCTGTTATCATGAGATTTTCGGCATTATTCTTCGGATCGGATGAAAGCCTTCGGGCCGCTTCAGCATCCTCATCAGGAAATGGACTTCTCGGGAAAGTCCCTTTCATCGGCATACTTTTTATCATTCCGTTTTCAGACTCAATAAAGAGCTCCGGCGAATTTGATACAATTTTGATTTTACCCGTATTTACAAATGCCGAATAGGGTGCGGGATGCTTGCCGAAAAGTGAAAGAAAAAGCTCATCCGGCTGCGATAATATATTTCCACGAAGACGAAACGTGAAATTTGCCTGGTAAATATCGCCTTCAAAAATATAATCCTTGACCAGTCCGATAGAATCCAGATAACTTTTATTGTCCATCTCCGGAACTATCACGGGGATTTCCGGACTGAAATCCCCCGAGAATTCGAATTCGCGAAACGAGTCGTATATCCCGAACCAGACAAGCGGCATACCTGCGGCAAGAGACATCTTCACTTTATTTGCCCGGTCAAACGCAGGAGCAGCCTCGTAAGAAATGAAACCAGCCGCCGCCCGGCCCTCCCGAACATGCTCGTTTACGGACTCCAGCACACCTCTCACGTCACAGGGAGAAACGGATTCCAGTACTTCAAGCGGATTTGAAAATATCCCCCACTTGAGATTATCTCCGGGCAGACGCGATATAACTGTCCCACGTGACGACAAAGAAAGTTTTCCCTCACCACTTTTCATAGTGTACCGAAGCCTCAGCATACCGTGAGGACGGAGCTTTTTCCTCGTCAGGATATCCGAGTGCGATTGCCGCGACAGGAATTATATTATCGGGAAGACCGAATATCTTCCTGATGCCGTCGATTCTCTCCTGCCTCGGATGCACGCCGAGCCAGCAAGCCCCCAGCCCGAGCGCGGGAGCGGCAAGCAGAATATTTTCTATAGCCGCACTGCAATCCTGAAGCATATATGAAAGTTCATTGCCGTGAGCTTTCGAAATATCCCCGCATATTACAAAACCCGCATCGGACTTTTCCAGCATCTTCCCATTCGGAAGAACGGCGGCGACCAACTTCAGGGTTTCCTTGTTCCTTATAACAATAAAGTGCCAGGGGTCTTTAGCCATTGCTGATGGCGCAGACATTCCTGCTTCCAGGAGTTCCTTTATAATCGAAGACGCTATTTCCTTTTCCCTGTACTGCCTTATACTTCTTCTTCTGAAAATAAAATCAAGCCTGATATCCATAAATGCCTTTCCTTAAGTATCTTTTTTTCTGTAAAGTACAAGTTAATTCCTGCACTGCAAGAATTTATTTGACAATGATACCGAAAGCTTTTCTGGCATCGTCCGCCAGTTCTTTTTCGCTCTTGACGAATTTCTTATCTTCCAACTGTTTTTTATAAGCAGCATACAAATAACGGGGAACATAATCAAGCAGCGAATACCTGAAAAACATTCCGTCTTCGTATGCAAATGAATTCTGACCATCATGGCTCGACCAGGGATTCCTAAAATAAAACGTTATAAAATAGTATGTTTTGTCACATCCGGAAGAGCCTAGACTCCCATTCCGGTATGCCAAGGCTTCGGCAACGACATTGATACGTCCGATAATCTTTTTTACTTCCTCATTGCCTTTATCAATCCTGATAGACGAAAGCTTTCCCTCTGAAATATAAGCGACAAAGGCGGAAGCATCTTTGAATACCATGCAGCAATGATAATTGCCGGAATATCCACCGCCCCATTCGATGACAAGAGAAACGGGGGATTCAATTCCTGACTCAGCAAGTATTGCGTTCACCTTTTTCCGGACATCGCTCCATACCGAGGCAAGAACTCTTGCATTTGCCCTGGCCCTGTAACTCTCCACATTCGCCTTGTCTATGGCATCCATGAAATAGCCTTCCGGTGGCAGCTCCGCGGCTGCAAGTCCGCCGATCAACAAAAAAAACAATAACGCAGTTTTCATTTATTCCGTTCTTTAATTCTTGATTGAAACATCCGCTCCCGCAAACCTCCGTGTTTCGGAAATTCGGCGGCCAATCCTGCCAGTTGTTTATCCAACAGATAATTGCACTGGTGAACCAGGCAAATGATAATATTGGCGACAGTCCCAGGCGACCGGGATTCAAAATAGGACTCATAAGACAAATAAGACTCATCCTCTTCACTGCCGAGGCTGCGGATTTTTAGAGCGGCCTTGGAATCCTTCTTCCACAGCGGCAGCTTCCTTGTCCGAAGAAAACCCAGATAATCCTCAAGGAGTTCCTGCAAGCTCGCCCTAGCGACTCCGGTCAGTTTTATCTCGGTCTCTTTGCTTATAGCCGAGGCCATAGAGCCTTCAACAATATTCTGTTTCTCGCTTCGCGCCGCCTGCGTCATCTGATCGATTGTCCGGTCGCCGCGCGTCAAAAAACGCCTGCAAAAACAAACCGTCGCATCATAGACGATAAGGCTTTTCCGGTAAGAGCGAAGGCTCTGATAACCGCCATGCGGCAGAATAATATTGTCCATATGTCTTCTTGGTCCTATCTGTCATATTCTTCCAATATCGCAGTTACCCTGAGGATTTTCAAGAGACAGCCCTTGATTTTATTTTTTCGATGGATATAATCATTAATCACTTTTCTGAAAGAAAGCTCGACCGCATGGCAGACGCTACAGCAGACAACATAAAAATAAAATGGTGGGCAGTAACGCTCAGTCATGATGATATCGCCTCCGTAAACGATGCGTTGCTTAAAGGTTTTCTCGCCATAGGCCCCTTGACTGCGGCTTTCGAAGAAGCTTTTGCCGCGGCACTCGGAGTACCCCATGCCGTGGCAATGGCAAATTGCAGCTCGGCACTCTTTTCGTCAATCTTCCTGCTTAAACTCAAACCGGGCGATGAGGTCATCATTCCCGCGAGAACCTTTGCCGCAACCGCAAACTCAGTCATTCTTGCCGGCGGCAAGCCAATACTGGCCGACAGCGAACACGATAAACCAGTCCTCAGCATCGATCGCTTCCGCGAAAAAATAAATTTCCGCACCCGCGCAGTAATTCCATGCCACATAAACGGGGGATCACCGGACATGGACGCAATAATGGAAATAGCGTCCGCTAAAGGAATTAAGGTTATAGAGGACAGCGCTCAGTCGTTCTACTCAAAGGATTCAAAAGGCCGCTTCCTCGGCACTATCGGATTTACAGGATGCTTTTCCTTCGGAATCACCAAGCTCCTCACGACTGGCATTGGCGGCATGGCTGTAACTTCCGATTCCGACACGGCAATGGAACTGAGGCGGCTCCGCAATCACGGGGTTATCAATTATTCCGATGGCTTTCACAGCCCCGGATTCAACTTCAAATTCTCCGACATTCTGGCATCCATCGGTATATCAAGGCTGAAGGGAATTGAAAAAACAGTCCAGCGCCATATCGCTATATACAGAATGTATTCGGACGGATTAAGCTCGCTGAACTCAATTAAACTCATACCGGCAGATGTCGACTCAGAAACAGTCCCGCTCTGGATCGAAGCGGTTGCCGATGACCGCGACAAGCTTATCAGTTACCTTGCCCTGCGCGGAATAGAGGCAATCCCGCTTCTGAAAAGCCTTGAAGAATCAAATCACCTGCGCGACGGATCTTACCCCAACGCCATGCGTTTCTCGACCAACGGAGTACGCCTTCCCTCGGGCCCGGCGCAGACAGACATCGATATCAACTGCGTAATAAGGGAAATCCAGAATTTCGATAAAACCTGCTGATTACTCGTCGATGTATTTGAATTCTTTAGGAACAATATGGCAACTCTTTGCCTTGTGGTAAAGCGCCCGCGGTGTAAGCCCTGCCTTGGAAGCAGCGGCCTCAACATTACCGCGACACTCGGCAAGCAAGTCCCTTATATATATTTTTTCGTAGTGATTGAGGAGTTTATTTCTGACATTTTTCCAGGGAAGCATTGTCCAGTTCGCTGTCCTGAAAAATGAGTCGCCGCCGCCGGACAGGATATTATCGTTGAACTTCATGCCTGGACATATCTCCTCTGGCAAATCAGCAGTCGTAATGGTATCCGTACCGCATATCAGCATCGCCCTTTCAAGAACATTGATAAGCTCACGCACATTCCCAGGCCAAGAATACCCCATGAGCGCCTGAACAGCATCCGGGTCTATGGATTTTACAGAGACCCCTATCCTGGGGGCAAGGTATTCGATATAACTGCGAACAAGCTCAGGAATGTCCTCAGCCCTCTCTGAAAGCGGCGGGATAGTAAGACATATTACGCCGATTCTATAGTAAAGATCACGCCTAAAACTGCCCTTTTCAACCTCGCGCAGAAGGTCCTTATTCGTGGCAACCATAATCCTGACATCGACCTCTATACTTTTTTCCGAGCCTATTTTCTGAAATTTCCTCTTCTGAATAACCCTCAGTATTTTCACCTGAAGATGAAGCGGCATATCCCCTATCTCATCAAGGAATATGGTACCTTTGTGCGCAAGCTCAAACGCTCCGCGCCTCGTCCTTACCGCTCCGGTGAAGGCGCCGCGTTCAAAACCAAAAAGCTCACTCTCAAGAAGATTGTCAGGAATCGCCGCACAGTTGACCGCAATAAAGGGAGACTCTTTTCTCTTGCTTTCCCCGTGGATTGCCAGTGCGAGACGCTCCTTACCTACCCCCGTCTCGCCAAGAATAAGTATTGTCGAATCGGAGTTCACGACTTTCCGGGCCAACCCCATGAACGCCAGCATGGAAGAACTTGTTGAAACAAAGTCCGCAAGGCGCGGTTCGGCTATCGGCCTCTTATTTCTGAACATTTCGTTCTGAAGGCTTACGTGCTTAATCAGGATATTTTCCACCACCATGCAGATTGTCTCCGCCTGAATATTAGAAGAGACAACGCTGCCAAAACCGGATGCCAGATACTCGGACTCCTGCAGCTTGTCAAGCACCCTGTCCGTAAGAAGAATCGACGACTGTGCCGGATGCGATTTGGAATGGTTTTTAAGCCCTTCAAGAAAGTATGGAGACAGATTTTCTTCGCTTATTATAAGAATATTGAAAGGTTCATCAAAAATAAGATCGACGTTTTTTTTCTCCCGATGGGTTATGGTAAAAACGTCATGCCTCTTGAACAGTGCTTTAAGTTCGTCCGATATCTTCTGATTATTTATTGAAAGATAGGCTCGAATCAGCATTTTTTATCTCCCCCCTTCTTTTCTCACCCCAATATTATATATAAAAATTGAAATGCAATTTCAAAAAAGCATATTCCTGCAATTTTATTTCAATTAATTTGAAAAAATATTGCAATAAAATCACCGGACGATTAATCAAAGACTCAACAACTATCATTTCACCCCTTTTTTTTTGAGCTCACCAAGTGATTTTTCACAAATACTTCGACACAACAGGTCGTTTGGCTTATTTAATGCTCAATGTGTCGAAATATTTTTTATACAAAAAACGGGATTGAAAGGAATTTGAGGTAACAGATGAAAAAACTTGCCCTATTGGTATTGCTGGCAATCAACGCATTTATCTGCGGCAATATTTGCGGAGAAGGTATCCAGTCCACAGAAAACAGCGATGACGACCGTGACGTAATAGTCGGTGAGGTAAAAATCGAAAAAGACAAAGACGGCAAGATTATAAAAGTCACTGTAACCTGCGTTAATAAAGACGAGGACGAAGAGGGGGACGTCGTCATTTACCTTGTGAATCTCGACGAGAAAGGGATCGAACTAGGCCGAGAAAACAGCGAAAAAGAAGCAGAGGTAGTCGGCACCATCACCCGCAAAGAAAAAGGCGAAGACGTCGAACTCTGGATCAAAGTATTAAGTTTTGAAGAGACAAAGACGGATACCACGCCCCAAGATTAATCTTGCATATCACCCGCAAAAACATTCTGAACTCTTATTAAAAAATTAAAAACTATATCAGGAGACCGACATGCTGCATCCCGCCTCAGAACTGAAGCACATCAATAACGAAATAGGATTCGGAGTCTTCGCTACAAAATTAATCCCGGCAGGAACAATAACCTATATAAAGGACCCGCTCGAAATCATTGTCCCCGAGTCAAGCTGCTTCCTCTCTATCCCGGAATACAGAGACTGTCTCATAAAATACTCTTACTCCGATCCAGACGGAACAAGGGTAATGAGCTGGGATATCGCGCGGTTCATGAACCATAATTGTGGAAGCAATACACTGACAACAGGCTACAATTTTGAAATAGCAATAAGAGACATTAAGCCGGGTGACGAAATAACCGATGACTATGGTCTTTTCATCGGCGACGAAAGTCTCATCTGCTCCTGCGGCTCCCCTGAATGTAGAAGCGTGATAAGCTCAGACAATTTCGATATGAATGTTCAGCAATGGGACAGAAAGCTCAAGGCTGCGCTCGCGCACTTCAAGAATGTCGAGCAGCCGCTCTCAAAATTCATAGACAACTCAACTAGGCGGAAACTTGGCTCTTACCTCGAGGAGGGCAAGGACTATAACTCCATTAGAACCATGAAATGGAAAGGTTTGCCAATAACGCAACCCCCAGGGGCGGAAGTTAACTTGGCGATGTCAAAATAAGAAGTTGAGCCTAAAAAATATCAACCGGCCTGGCCCAGAGCGGACATAAGGTAATTCATCTGGGAATTCATCTCGCTGACCATTGTCTCCATGCTTGCAAAGTGCTCCCACAACTCAGCCTCATAGTCAAACATATCCTGGGTCATCGACGTGATCCTGCTGTCATTATAACTAATAAGATCGTCTATGGACTGCTGACGCAAAGTAAGCGAACCGCTTACGGGGTCTGTAAGACTGTAAATGTATTCATCCATCTGCCGGATTATACCGGCTCCCTTTTTTTGACCATCTACGGTTTCGCCCCAGCCGCGAATAAGTTCAGTAACATCGTCAAAATTATTTTCGAGGGCATCATCAAGTTTGGACTCATCAAGTATTGAAAGCTGATTTGCCTCGGTGTCAAATCCTATTCCTATTTTATAAAGGGAATTGAAGCTCTGGTTCATGTAGTTAGGGTTGGTCTCGATCGAACTTGCAATTGATCTGAACTTTATATACATCGACGAAAGAAGCGTATCGCCCTGAAGTATCCCGACGGCCGTAATGGAGCTATTGTTGCTCGAAAGCCTAACCGTACTCTGAGTGTTAATATAAGCCATCGAGTCGTTATACTTCGAAATAAAATCAGTCAGGAGGCTCTTCACTGTCGCTGTATCGTTACTAATGGTTACAGTCTCAGTTGAACCCGCAGTCATTTCCTTCAGAAAATTAAAAGTCACACCCGATACGGCATCGGTTATACCCGTATTCGAGGAACCGGTATATGCAAGGCCGTTTACCGTGGCGGAAAGATCCTCCGACTGCTGAACCTCATTTTTCAGACTCTCATCTGGATTGAGAACACCCAGACTTTTCAGGACGCCGCTTGCGCCGTCGGTAATACTTATGTCTGTATCGCCGGTCTTCGCCCTTTCAATGACAAGCTGCTTACCTATGAGATAGGCCTTTACCTTTTCGTCTTCGTCCATATTTGATGAAGCTGAATTGATTTTGTCCCTTATTCCTTCGAGAGTATCGGCGCTTTCAATTGATATTGTTTCGCCGCCAACCTCGAAATCGCCGGTCAGGCTAAGCGCTGACGTTGTTGAGGCCTGGGCATCGCTGGCGATACGATGCGCTTTGGCTAGAGTTTCAACAAAAATGTCATAACTCGCAACACTTGTGGATGTAGCTGTAGCGGTAACATACTGAGTATCTGACGATGCTACGGTCTTTTGGCTCCAAGTAGTATAGGAAGAAAGAGAACCTGTAACGGTCCGCAAGTCGGAAAGTTTTGTATTAAGCTCGGACCAGGAGGTATATTTTTCCGAGTCTTCGTCCACTTTTGCCTGAATCCTGTCAACCTCAGCCTGCTTTGACTCAAGCATTACTTTGATAATCGATTCGGTGTCCATTCCGGACGCCAAGCCGCCTATTCTGGGCGTTGACATATCAGTATCTCCTCAATGAATTTTCAGTTTGAATGTAAACTTTACAGTAACTATGAAATTCTGACGCAAAAAACATACCATCGCCTGAGAGATACGCAAAGAAGTCCTTAAAAAACAAAAATAAGGAATCTGCCACGGACAAGGCATCCTCCTTCAACGTATTAAATAAGTTCATTTTACTGACCCTCCTGGTCATTAAACCGACGTCCATGTCGGATAGTCCAAACCCGGCCTCTATCTATTATATCGTAAGTCCAGGAAATTAATTTAGGGAAAAGGAAAAAAAATACAAAAAAAAGAGGGTGCCGGAAAACCGGCACCCCGATTGAAAACCTCCCGGAATTATCCAAGGAGTTGGAGAACAGAAGACGGCAGCTGGTTAGCTTGCGCCAACATCGCATTAGCCGCGTTCGTAAGAATCTGATACTTAGTGAAGTTGGTAGACTCGGAAGCCATATCAACGTCACGGATCTTACTTTCGGCAGCACGCAGGTTGTCTTCATAGGAGAGCAAACCGCTTCTCGTCTGTTCGATACGAGTCTGCTGTGCACCCATAGACGCCCTGGCGTTAGCCACAAAGTCAATCGCTGTATCAAGTATACCTACAGAACTGGTCGATGCTACACTCATCTTCGTTGTATCTATGATGCTGGCCCATGATACGGCTGTATGGGAAGATGAATTTATCGATCCATTTGTCGAGTAGGCATAGGTATTGACAGTACCGATAACTTCGGTATTGCTTACCTGGAGATCTTTCAACGTTATATCAATCTTCTGATTGACGTCGGCACCGACCTGCACAGATATATTACCTGTCTGTACAGAGTCTGCGGTAACAACCGCCACACCGTTCCCACCGCGGAACAGATACAAACCGTTGAATTTACCGGCTGCTGTGTACTTGGAAGTAATACGCCCGATTTCTTCCTGCATGGCCTTGAATTCAGTTTGTATATTGGCTTTATCGGTGTCAGAGCCGATACCATTGCTTTCAACGGCCAGAGTCTTCATACGAGCGAGCTGGTCATTGACCTTCTGAAGCCATGCGTCGGCTGTCTGAAGGAGGGAAATACCGTTTTCGGCATTCTGACGCGCCATCGCCATACCTTTAGTCTGAGAGCGCATACGTTCACTTATACCGATACCCGCCGGGTCATCTGTTGTCGAAATAACGCCGGTAGACAAACGCTGCATGGATTTCTGCAGGTTTGATGAATTCTGTGTATAGCTTGTCCATACATTAAATGCTGCTGAGTTGTTGTTAATTCTCATTTCTAAAACTCCTTGTTTATACTTCCGACTTCCTTGTCAGAGTTCCGCCTCTTATTTACTTGTTCCCTTTGAAGGCGGCGGAAATTATTTCTCAGGGAATAAAACTTTTTAGTTTTCAATCAGGACCCATGCGACAAGTGAAAGAAACTTTACTTTGTTTACCCTCACCTCCTTTCCTAACCTGTATTTGTTTCTGTTTCAGGGCTTTTTATTTTCGTGCTTAGGAGAGTTTATCGGTGTCATTTTAGAGAAATTTAGTGCTTTTTAAACTTTTTTTGATTTTTTCTCAAAATATCAAAGATAGTTGTTACAGGTAAAAGGCCCTTATCCTGTCTTTGCTTTCATCTTCCCCGCCGGTGCATGAAATGGATCGTCCGAATATCTCATCCACTTTCTACGCAGCGTCCTCTTTCTATACTTCGGTCGAAAGCTATGTGGTATTTGTGTTGCGCGCGCCGTCTTTTTTTTAAATCCATTGAGCTAATTTCAAAAGTTTGAATTAAAGCTTGAAAGAATGCGTAGGAAAGTTCATTTTGACTTCAATCATCAC